>DATMVH010000532.1:0-5150 GCA_035563395.1 Solirubrobacteraceae bacterium | reverse complement strand
CGCCCATGGCGCGGGCGCCCGTCCGCCGCTGCAGCACGGCGGCGGGCGGCAGGGCGACCGCCAGCACCGCGGTGTAGACGCCGATCACCGCGGCCACGCCCTCGACCGTCGTGTCGAGCTCGTCGAGGATCGGCGGCAGGGCGAGCGTGACGATCGAGGCGTCGGCCAGCGCGAGCGAGGCGGCGATCGCGATGAGCACGCGCGCGGGCACGTGCACCACTATGCCGGGCGTGACACCATCGGCGGGCAACCCACGACCTCGGGAGGAACGATGGCGGTCCGGACGGCGAAGGCGGAGTGGCGGGGCGCGCTGCAGGGCGGCGAGGGGACGATGTCGATGCAGTCCGGCTCCTTCGAGGGCCCGTACTCGTTCGCCTCGCGCTTCGAGGAGGGGACGGGGACGAACCCGGAGGAGCTCATCGCGGCGGCCCACGCCGGCTGCTTCTCCATGGCGCTGTCCGGCGTGCTGGGCGCGCAGGGCCACGAGCCCGAGTCCATCGCGACCGAGGGCCGCGTGCAGATCCTCAAGGAGGGCGAGGGCTTCGCGATCAAGAAGATCGAGCTCGTGACCCGCGGGCGCGTCTCCGGCATCGATCAGGCCGCGTTCGAGCAGGCGGCGCAGGCGGCGAAGGAGAGCTGCCCCGTCTCCGTGGCGCTCGGCGGCGTCGAGACGATCACGGTCGAGGCGACGCTCGAGTCCTGAGCGCGCCGCGTCAGCGCCGGCGCGCGGGCTCCGTGCCGCGCGCCGCGCGCTGCTCCGCCGCCCGGAGCCGGTTGCGCAGCACCTTGTAGGCGGGTCGCGGGCGGCCGCGGCGGTTCATGATCGCCGAGTCCCACCGGTCCAGCCGCTCCGGGAAGGTCCAGTGGTAGAAGTACACGCGCTTCACCCGGCGGCTGAGGTTCGCGAGCTTGAACACCCACCGCGTGGCCTTCGCCGCGTGCGGCGCGCTCTCGTTGAGCGGCAGGCCGCCGCGGCGCCAGACCAGGCCGCCGGTCTCCGTGAACCAGACGCGGCCCTTGCGCGTCGCCTTCAGCATCGCCCGCGTGCCGCTGGTGCGGAAGCGGTTGGCGTCGATGTAGTTGTGAAGGCCCCAGATGCGCGGCTTCACGGTGGCGTAGCGCCTGAAGCGCTTGACCCACCGGCCGACCGTGTCGTCGTCGAGCAGGTCCGCCGCGACGATCCGGCAGCGGGGGCAGGCGCGCTGCGCGGCGGCGAAGTAGCGGGCGGCGAGGCCGGGGCGGCGGGCCGTCGGCTGCGAGTGGTGGTTGCCCTCGTTCCAGCTGATGAACTCGCGCACGAACGGATAGCGGCGGCGGAAGGACAGGAACGCGCGCCGGTACTGCGCGACGGTCGGGACGATGTGGTGCCGGGTCTCGTCGCGCGAGACGTTGAAGGCGAGCAGCACGCGGGCGCGGGCCGCCTTCGCCTCGGCCATCCACGCGTCGACCTCCGCGCGGCTCCAGGCGTGGCGCAGCGCGTCCCAGCCGACGACGTAGCGCACGTGGCGCAGGCCGAGCCGCTCGTAGTACGGATCGGAGAAGAGCGCGGCGGACTGCTCGCCGACGCCGATCACGGGGTCGTTGACCGTCGCGGCGGGCGCGGGCGCGCAGAACGCCGCCGGCGCCGCTGCGACGAGCAGCGCGAGCAGGACCAGCCGGCGCCGCACGCTACGTGAGGACCGTGTCGTCGTGGGAGTACGGCGGCGCGCAGCAGCACAGCAGGACCAGCGGCTCGGCGCCCGTGTTGCGCAGCCGGTGCGGCGTGCCCGGCGGTATGACGACGCAGTCGCCCGCACGGACGTCACGTTCCGCGTCGGCGAGCGCCATCCTTCCCTCGCCGGCGGTGAAGAGGTAGATCTCCTCGGAGCGGCGGTGGTAGTGGCGCTCCGTCTCCGCGCCCGGGAACACCGTCGCCTCGGCGAGCGACTGCTGCGCGGCGTTCCCCGTCGGGATGCCCGCGAGCTCGCGGATCTCGGATCCGTCGAGCGTGATGAACGGCGGGCGGTCCTCGCGGCGCACGATCTCCATCGACGCCGTGAGGGTAGTGGACGCGCCTTTCCGGCCCGCCCGGCGAGTGCCGGGCGGGCCGGGAGGCCGGGGTCACGCGACGGCGCGGCGCGCCGACTCGGCGTCCAGCCGGCTCGCGATGCGCGCCGCGGCGAACGCGACGCGCACGCGCAACGGCGGCGGCCGGTGGTGCCGGGCGCGCGGTCCCTTGCGCGTGGAGCGCCGGGTCCGCTCAGCGGCGTGCGTGCGGGCGAACTCGACGTGATTCAGGGAATGCATGAGCGGTGGCTCCTCGATGGGTCGGATGGGTCCGGATCCGGAGCCGCCCGCGACCGTCTGCAACGGGGCGGGGAGCGCAACCGCGAGTCGAGCGGTCGCGGGCGGCTCGGCTGCCCGCGGACGTCCGTGCTGCCTGTGCGTCAGGGAGACGTCAGGCGACGCGCCGGCCGGCGAGCAGGTTGCCGGCGTGGACGAGACCACGCGCGGCCCAGGCGGGGATCCTGGTGTCGAAGCACATGGTGGTCGTCATGCCGTCCTGCTCACCTCCTTGGAGAAGCGCGTTCGCGTTGCGGTCCCGCGACGGTACCAGCCCGCGGGGCGGCTCGACAGGGCGGTTCTCCACACCTTCGGGTTCGAGTCCGCCGGACGGCGGCGGCGCAGGATCCGCGGCTGAAGTCCGCCGCGGAGCCACCGCCGCGGTCACTTCGGCTCGAGCGCGCGGAACTCGCCGGTCTCCAGCTCCCGCTCGACCTCCTTGTCGATCTCGTGCTCGGAGGTGTCCGGGTCGAGGCGCCGCAGCTGCCACGCCCGCAGCCGCCGCAGCTTGAGGATCTCCAGGACGAGCACGAGGTAGACGCTGGCCGCGAAGGCCACCGCGAAGCACGCCGCCAGCACGAGCGACCACTCGAGGTCCCAGTTGCCGCGGTCGTCCGTGTAGGGGACGAAGCGCACCGCCACGGCGAGGCTCGCCATCGTGACCGTCCACGCGTACAGGTAGAGGACCGTCCGCCGCTGCGAGAAGCCGATCCGGTGGAAGCGGTGGTGGAAGTGGTTGGAGTCGCCCTGGTAGACGGGGCGCCGGTACTTGATCCGCTTGGCGACGACGAAGCCCGTGTCGAGGAACGGGACGGCGAGGACCACGAGCGGGACGATGAGCGCGACGAGGGCGTTCGTCTTGAGCGAGCCCTCGACGATGATCGCGCCGAGGAGCAGGCCGAGCAGGTTGGAACCGCAGTCGCCCATGAAGACCGACGCGGGGTGGAAGTTGTGGACGAGAAAGCCGAGCGACGCGCCGCACACGATGGCCGCGAGGACCCCGGCGGTCTGGCGCCCGAGGTCGAAGGCGATCACGGCGAACGCGGCCGCCGAGACCGCGCACACGCCCGCCGCCAGCCCGTCGACGCCGTCGGAGAAGTTCACGACGTTCATCAGGGCGACGATGCCCAGCATGGTGAGCGGCCCGCCGGCGGCGCCGAAGTCGATCCGGTGGACGAACGGGAGGGTCACGTCGTCGACGGACACGCCCGAGGCGACGAGGACGAGCGCCGCGGCGATCTGCCCGAGCAGCTTCGTGACCGGCGACAGCTCGCGCCAGTCGTCCAGCGCGCCGACGGCGGTGATCAGCGCCGCGCCGGCGAGGATGCCCCGCGTCTCGGTCGTCTGCGCCACGAACAGCGCCGCGGCGATCAGCACGCCGGCGAAGACGGCGAGCCCGCCCAGCAGCGGCGTGGCCTCGCGGGCGAGCCCGCGCTCCTTGAGCCCGTCGACGGCGCCGATGCGGCGGGCGAGGCGCGCGACCGGGGGCGTGAGCGCGGTCGCGACCGCGAGGGCCACGAGGAACCCGAGGAACGCGTCGTCCTTCATCCGAGCCGCAGAGGATCGCAGGGGGCGCGGCGCGCGCCGCCTGCTCCGTACCCGCCCGCGCGCGGCGGCACGCGCCGCGCGGGCCGCGCGTCGTCCGCCCGCCCGCAGCCGGGTTCGCCACGGCAAGGGGTCGTAACCTCGTTTCCGGCGTTTCGGCACCCGCCCGCGGTGGGCACGTAGCGCCACGACGCCCGTCGGACCCACCGCATGCACCAGGCCGTCGTCTCGACCCCCATCCCGCTCGCCCACGCGTTCCTCGCCCTCGGCGACACCGCGCCAGAGCCGCCCGCGCCGCGCCGGCGGGGCGTCGCCGCAGCGATCGGCGCGACGCTCGTCCTCGCGTTCGCGACGCCCGTGTCGGTGCCGGGCTTCGCCGCCGGGGACGGCGACGACCACACGCCCGGCACGCTGCCCGGCAAGACGTGGGTGTTCGGCGCCGACGACGACGACGCCGCCGGCGGCGGGTGAGCGGGCCGGCCGAGACGACCGTCGCCGCGCGCCCGTCCTGGGCGCGGCGCGCCCGCGAGCGCCCGACGTGGGGCCTCGCCCCCGGCGACGAGCTCGCGCCGGGGCGGACCGTGCTGCGCCGGCTCGGCGGCGGCGCCCGCTACGAGGTCTTCCTGGTGTGGGACGAGCACCACTTGGCCGTCCTGGTCGCGAAGGTCCTGCGGCCCGACCACGCGACCGACCCGGGAGCCCTCCGCGACCTCACGCGCGAGGCCGGCGCGCTGTCCTCGCTCGCCCACCCGGTGGTCGTGCGCTGCTTCGACGCGGTGCTGGACGGCCGCCTGCCGCACCTCGTGACCGAGCACCTCGAGGGGCCGACGCTGCGCGAGCTCGTCGACGCCGGCGACCTGCCCGCGCTCGAGCAGCTGCTCCCGCTCGCCATGCACCTGGCGAGCGCGCTGCACTACATGGCCGCCGAGGGCTGGGTCCACCTGGACGTCAAGCCCGCCAACGTCGTCATGGGCACGCCGCCGCGGCTCATCGACCTGAGCGTCGCGCGCACGCTGGCGCGGGCGCGACGGCTCGCGGGGCCGACGGGGACGGACGCCTACATGGCGCCCGAGCAGTGCCGCGCGCGGCACGGCGACGGCGTCGCGGGACCGCCCGCCGACGTCTGGGGGCTCGGCGCGACGCTCCACGTCGCCGTGGCCGGCACGCCGCCGTTCCCGCGGCCGGACGACGCGCGCTGGTCGCGCGACCTCGAGGTCCGCTTCCCGCAGCTGATCCGCGCGCCCGAGCCGCTCCCGCGGCGCACGCCGCGGGCGCTGGCGGAC
>DATMVH010000531.1:0-6467 GCA_035563395.1 Solirubrobacteraceae bacterium | reverse complement strand
GCCGGGCTCCTTCCGGCGCGGCCACGACCCGCGGGCCTTCGCGCCCGCCGGCGCCGAGGACTACGACGCGGTGCTCGCCACCGTCCCGAACGACGTCTTCGAGCGGCTGCTCGATCCCGGCCTCGCCGCCGAGCTGGGCGCGTCGTACCTCGGGCGGGTGCGGTCGGTGGAGTACTTCGCCGCGCTCTGCCTGCTGCTGGAGCTGGACCGGCCGTTCAGCCGCTTCTACTGGACCAACGTGGGCGACCGCGCGCTGCCGTTCGTGGGGCTCGTCGAGCACACGAACTTCGTCGGCGCCGAGCACTACGGCGGCCGGCGCTTCCTCTACGTCGCCAACTACCTCCCGCGCGGCCACCGCCTGCTCGACCTCGACGCCGACGCCCTGCTCGCCGCCTACGAGCCGGGCCTGCGTGCCGTCAACCCGGCCTTCGAGCGCCGCTGGGTGCGGGACGCATGGCGCTTCGCCGAGCCCGCCGCGCAGCCGATCGTCACCGTCGGCTACGCCGAGCGCCTTCCGCCGCTGCGGACGCCGGCCCGCGGCCTCGTGCTCGCCAACACGACGCAGGTCTATCCGGAGGACCGGGGCACGAACTACGCCGTCCGCCTCGGCGGCCAGGCGGCGCGGGCCGTGCTCGAGGCGAGCGGCTGACCGCGCGGTCCGGTGTGGCATCCTCGGCCCATGCGGATCGCCATCGCCGCCGACGAGCGCACCGGAGTCGCGGACGCCGTCGTGGAGGAGGTGCGGCGCCGCGGCCACGACCCCGTCCTGCACGGGGCGCTGAGCGACCACGAGCGCAACGACTGGGCATGGGCCTCGGAAGCGGCCGCCCGCGACGTCGTCGAGGGCCGCGCCGAGCAGGGCATCGTCTGCTGCTGGACCGGCACGGGGGCGTCCATCGCCGCCAACAAGGTCCCGGGGATCCGCGCCGCCCTGTGCGGCGACGCGGCCACCGCCGACGGGGCGCGGCGCTGGAACGACGCCAACGTGCTCGCCATCTCCCTGCGCACGATGTCGGAGGCCGTGCTCGCCGAGGTCCTGGACGCCTGGTTCGCCGGCAAGCCGTCGGCGGAGCCCGACGACCGCGCGAACGTCGAGCACGTCGACGCGATGTGACTCAGCCGGCGGCGCCGGGCGCGAAGCGCACCATGCCGCCGACCTCCTCCTCGTGCACCTCGCCGCGCGCCAGCAGCAGGTCGACGTGGCCAAGGATCTCGCTGAGCGTGAGGTAGGCCTGGGTCACCGCGACGTTGCCCCACATCGCCTGCGCGAGGTCGTAGGCGGTCCGCGGGCGCTCCGCGATCAGGGCGGCGACCTTGGCCGCCCGGCGCTCGTGCATGGCGATGCGCTCGTCGATGAGCGCGACGTGGTCGGTGACCGGCTCGCCGTGGCCGGGCAGGATCCGCGCGATCGGCGTCGCGCGCGTCTCCCGCAGCGACTCGAGGTACATCGGCAGCGCTCGCGGGCGCCCGGACCCCGGCTCGCCCGAGCGGCCGCCGAGCTGGCGCGAGATGAGCGGGTTGGAGGAGATCCGGGCGAGCAGGTGGTCGCCGCCCAGCGCCACGCCCCGGTCCTCGTCGAGGAACACCGTGTCCGACGGCGAGTGGCCCGGCCGGTGCAGGACGCGCATGCGCCGCCCCGCCCAGGCGAGCTCCTCCCCGTCGGCCAGCCGGCGCGACACCGGCGCCTGCCCGCCCCAGCCGCGGTAGGCGTGCGACACGGCGCGCAGCGCGCTCACCACGTCGCGCGGGATGCCGTGACGGAGCATGAGCGCCTCGGCGAGCTCGTCGTCGCGCTCCGCCGCCGCGGCGTGCTCCTCCACGACCGGCGCGAGCAGGTCGAGCGTGCAGAGCTCGGCCTCCGACCGCCGCGCGAGCACGCCGACGAGCCCGAGGTGGTCGATGTGCTGGTGGGTGATGACGATCCGCTCCAGGTCCTCCACCCGCCGGCCGTGCTCGGCGAGCGCGCGCTCCAGCTCGTCGAGCGCCCGGCCGGAGTTCGGCCCGCAGTCCACGAGCGTGAGCGGGTCGTCCTCGAGCAGGTAGCAGTTGACGCGGCCGACCCGGAACGGCGTGTGGATCGGCAGGCAGTGGATCACGACCGGATCACGCGCAGGACCTCGTCGCGCCGGGCCGCCATGTGCTCGGGAGAGACGAGGCTCTCGAGGCACAGCCTGAGCAGCGGCTCGGTGTTCGAGGCGCGGACGTTGAAGTGCCAGTCGGGGTACTCGACGGACACGCCGTCGACCTCCTGCTGCGTCCCGTCGGCGTAGCGGCCGCGGATCTCCTCGAGCTTGGCGTCGCAGTCGGCCACCTCCGAGTTGATCTCGCCGGAGATGAAGTAGCGCGACCGGTACGGCTCGAGCAGCTCGGACAGCGTCCGGCCGGTCTTGCCCAGCAGCTCGAGGACGAGGAGCGCGGGGATCGTGCCGGAGTCGGCGCCGAAGAAGTCGGCGAAGTAGTAGTGGCCCGAGACCTCGCCGCCGAAGGCCGCGCCGAGCTCCTGCATGCGCGCCTTGATGAACGCGTGGCCGACGCGGCTGAGGCGCGCGCGCCCGCCGGCGTCGGCGATGGCGTCGGGAACGGCGCGGGAGCTGCGCACGTCGTAGATGACGTCGGCGCCCGGCCGCGACTGCAGGATGCAGCGCGCGAGCAGCGCGCACAGGAAGTCCCCGTCCACGAACCGGCCGGTCTCGTCCACGAAGAAGCAGCGGTCGCCGTCGCCGTCCCACGCGATCCCGAGGTCCGCGCGCTCCTGGAGCACGCGGGCGACGATGGCCCGGCGGTTCTCCTCGAGCAGCGGGTTCGGGACGTGCGAGGGGAACTCGCCGTCCGGCTCCCAGTAGGTGCGGACGAGGTCGAGCCCGGGCAGCGCGTCGAGGACCGGCCCGGCCATCGGCCCCGCCATGCCGTTCCCGCCGTCGAGCACGACCCGCAGCGGCCGCATCGCCGACGGGTCGGCGAACGCGCGCACGCACGCCCGGTACGCGGGGGCGATGTCGACCTCCTCCACCGTGCCGCCGCCCGGCGGGTCGTCCCGCAGCCCGTCGGCGACGAGGCTGCCGACCTCGGCGATCCCCGTCTCCCCCGACAGCGCGAGCGCGCCCTCGCGCACGAGCTTCGCACCCGTGTACGCCTTCGGGTTGTGCGACGCGGTGCACATCAGCCCGCCGTCCAGCTCCCGGGAGGCGACGAGGAAGTAGAGCATCTCCGTGCCCACCATCCCGGCGTCCAGCACGTGCGCGCCCTCGGCGACCAGCCCGTCGCGGTAGCGCGCCGTGAGCTCGGCCGCGCCGATCCGCATGTCGCGGCCCAGGCCGACGCGCAGGTCGCTCGCCGGCTTGCCGCGGAGGCTCGCGAGCACGCGGGCGAACGCCCGACCGATCCGCTCGGCGACGTCGCCGTCGATCTCCTCGCCGAGGAGGCCGCGGATGTCGTAGGCCTTGAAGATCCTGGATCGGACGGTCGCAGGCATGCGGCGCCAGCATACGCGTGCCGTATCGTGCCCGCCGCACGTGACCGCCCGCCGGCTCGAGCGCATCTGCGTCTACTGCGGCTCGAGCCCGGGCCGGGATGCCGCCTACGCGGCGGCGGCGCGCGACGTCGGCCGGACGCTCGCGGAGGGCGGGATCGGGCTCGTCTACGGCGGCGGCCACGTCGGCCTCATGGGCGCGGTGGCCGACGCCGCGCTCGAGGCGGGGGGAGCGGTGACCGGGATCATCCCGCAGGCGCTCGTGGACCGCGAGATCGGCCACCGCGGCGTCCGCGACCTGCGCGTGGTCGGCTCGATGCACGAGCGCAAGCTCCTCATGGCCGACCTCGCGGACGGCTTCGTCGCCCTGCCCGGCGGCATGGGCACGCTCGAGGAGCTCTTCGAGATCTACACCTGGACGCAGCTCGGCCTTCAAGCCAAGCCGCTCGCGCTGCTGAACGTGCGCGGCTACTACGACGGGCTGATCGCGTTCCTCGACCACGCCGTCGCGGAGCGCTTCGTCACGCCCGCGCACCGCGGCATGCTCGTCGTCGCGCACGACGCCGGCGAGGTGCTCGAGGCGTTCGCGCGCTGGCGCGCGCCCGACCGGCCGAAGTGGATCGACCGCGGCGACACCTGAGGCCCGGAAGCGGTCGCCTAGAATCGACGCCATGGCCGGTCACTCGAAATGGGCGGGGATCAAGCACAAGAAGGCGATCGTCGACGCCCGCCGCGGCAAGCTCTTCACCAAGCTCGCGCGCGCCATCACCGTCGCCGCTAAGGAGGGCGGCGGCGACGTGGAAGGCAACCCCGCGCTCGCCCTGGCCGTGCAAAAGGCGAAGGACGCGTCGATGCCGAAGGACAACATCGAGCGTGCGATCGCCAAGGGCACCGGCGAGGGCGGGGACGCGGACGCGCTCGAGGCGGTCATGTACGAGGGCTACGGGCCCGGCGGCGTCGCGCTGCTCGTCGAGGCGACCACGGACAACCGCAACCGCACCGGCTCGGAGATCCGCCACGCGTTCAACAAGCACGGCGGCAACCTCGGCGAGCCGGGGTCCGTCGCGTACCTGTTCGACAAGAAGGGCGTGGTCGTCGTGGACGCCTCGCGCTACTCCGAGGACGACCTCATGGTGGCCATCGACGCGGGCGCCGAGGACATCGGGCTGGACGACGACGTGTTCGAGATCACGTCGGAGCCCGGCGACCTGACAGCGGTCCGCGCCGCGCTGGACGAGGCGGGGATCGAGGTGGAGAGCGCGGAGGTCGCGCAGCTGCCGAAGTCGAAGGTGCCGCTCGAGGAGGACGTGGCGGTCAAGCTCGTCCGGCTCATCGACGCCCTCGAGGACCAGGACGACGTCGACGCGGTGCACGCGAACTTCGACGTCGACGCCGAGGTGCTCGAGCGGGTCGCCGGCTGATCAGGCGGCCCGCAGGCCGCTCGACAGCCCGAACGCTTCCGCGATCAGCTCGTACGACCGGCGCCGGTGCGCGTGGTCGAACGTGATGGTGACGACGATGACCTCGTCGGCGCCGTACTCGCGCGCCACCTCCTCGAGCCCCTCGCGCACCGTGGGCGGGTCACCGGCCACGATCCGGCGCCGGCGCCCCGAATCGCCGGTGGTGTCGAGGAACCGCAGCGCCTTGTCGACCGGCGGGATCGGGATCGGGCGCCCGCGCATGAGCATGGCCATCGCCATCCGGTGCGACGCGGTGAGCCGCCACGCCTCGTCGGCGTCCTCGGCGCAGAGCGCCCACACGGCGACGGCGGTGCGCGGCTCGGGCAGGCGCGCGCCCCGGTCGAACCGGTCGCGGTAGTCCGCGGCGATCCCCGCGCCGTCGCGGTTGATGAAGTCCGCGAAGGCGTACGGCAACCCGAGCTGCGCCGCCCAGATCGCGCTCTGCGGGGAGGAGCCGAGCAGCCACGGCTCGGGCGCCTCGGGCAGGCCCGGCAGCGCGGCGAGCCGGGCGAACGGGTGGTCGGGCGGGAAGTCGTCGTCGAGGTAGGCGAGCAGCTCCGCCAGCTGCTGCGGGAAGTCGTCCGGCGCGGCCTGCCGGCGATCGCGCTGGAGCGCGAACGTCGTCATCGGGTCCGTGCCCGAGGCGCGGCCGAGGCCGAGGTCGATGCGGCCGGGAAACAGGCCGGAGAGGATGCTGAAGCTCTCCGCGACCTTCAGGGGGCTGTAGTGCGGGAGCATCACGCCGCCGCTGCCGACGCGCAGGGACCGCGTCGCGGCGGCGATCGGGCCGATCAGGACCTCCGGGCTGCTGCCGGCGATCATGCCGCCGCCGTGGTGCTCGGCGACCCAGTAGCGGTGGTAGCCGAGCCGGTCGGCCGCGCGCGCGAGGTCGAGCGTGTTCCGCAGGGCCTGCGCGCCGGTCGAGCCCTCGGGGATCGGCGACTGGTCGAGCACGCTCAGGCGCATGCGTCCCAGGATGCCAGGATCCACCCATGAGCACTCGCGAGCAGGGCAGCGTCGAGCCCGTCGAGGCGGCGCCGCGCCCCATCGACCCTGGCGTGCGGATCGGCCACGTCCACCTGCGCACCGCCGACATCGACCGCGTCAAGGCGTTCTACTGCGGCGTCCTCGGCTTCGACGTCGTGGCCGAGGCGCGCGGCATCCCCGGCTGGGGCACCACGGGCGACATCCTGTTCGTCTCCGCCGGCGGCTACCACCACCACCTCGGCTTCAACACCTGGAAGTCGGCGGGCGGCGGCCCGCAGCCCGACGGCGTCGCCGGCCTGCACCACGTGGCGCTCAACTACCCGACCCGAGCCGGGCTCGCCGACGCCGTGCGCCGCCTGCAGGAGGCGGGGGTCGCCCTGCGCCAGCTCTCCGACCACGGCACCCACGAGGCGGTCTACCTCTCCGACCCGGACGGCAACGACCTCGAGCTGGCCTGGGACCGGCCGGTCGGGCAGTGGCCGGTCGACGAGCAGGGGCGGATCCGGCCGATCTTCGACGAGCTCGACCTGGAGGACCTGCTCAGCGAGCGC
>DATMVH010000530.1:0-8844 GCA_035563395.1 Solirubrobacteraceae bacterium | reverse complement strand
CGGGCCGCCGCCGCCGCCGGCTCGGGCGCCCGCCGCCGTCTCGAGAAAGGAGGCACGCACCGTTTCCCGGAGCAACCGGTACGCCATCCTGTCCCGCATGGGAAGGCACCGGATGGGCCGCCGCCTGCGGCGGCTCGCGTCGCCGACGGCCCTGCTCGCGCTCGCGGGCGTCGTCTCCGTGGCCGTCACCGGCGTGCTCCTCATGCTGCCCCTGCGCTCCGTCGGCGTCTCCGAGGCGTCGCGCGCGGCCGAGGAGCAGGCGCGGCTCGCGGCCGAGGGCGTCGTCGGGCCCGCGATCACGCCCGGCGTCCTCGCCGGCGATCCGGCCGCGCTCGAGCGGCTCGACCGGATCGTCCACCAGCGCGTGCTGCACGACCCGGTCGTCCGCGTCAAGGTCTGGACCCCGGACGGCCGCGTCGTGTACTCGGACGAGCCGCGGCTGATCGGCAAGCGCTTCGAGCTGGACGAGGACGACCGGTCGGTGCTCTACGGCGGCGCGCCGGACAGCGGCCTGTCCGACCTCAGCGCGCCGGAGAACCGCTACGAGCCGCGCGGCCGCGACGTGCTCGAGGTGTACGTCTCGATGCAGGGCCCGGACGGGCAGCCGCTGCTGTACGAGTCCTACCGCCGGTTCAGCTCGATCGCCGCGAGCGGCCGGCGCATGGCCTTCGCCGTCCTGCCCGCGCTGCTGGTCGGCCTCCTCCTGCTGCAGCTCGCCAACCTCGCCCTGGCGCGCTGGTTCGCCGACCGCCAGCGGCGCGGCGACCGCCAGCGCGCCGCGCTCCTGCGGCGGGCGCTGGACGCGTCGGATCTCGAGCGCCGGCGGCTCGCCGCCGACCTGCACGACGGCGTCGTGCAGGACCTCACGGCCGCCTCGCTGAGCGTCGCCGCCGCCGGCCGCAAGCTCGACGGCGTCGCCGACGACCGCACGGTCGCCGGCCTCGAGCGGTCGGCGGAGACCGTGCGCCGGAGCGTCGGCACGCTGCGGACCATGCTCGTCGAGGTCTATCCGCCGAACGTCGCGGCGCTGGGGCTGCCGACGGCCGTGCGCGGGCTCGTGGACGCCGCGGGCGGGCGCGGCCTCGCCACGGAGCTCGAGATCGACGACGAGTTCGAGGCGCCGGCCGGGGCCGAGGCGCTGCTCTTCCGCGCCGTGCAGGAGGGGCTCCGCAACGCGGCGGCGCACGCCGAGGCGCACCGGGTGACCGTGCGCGTCGGGGCGGAACCGGGCGAGGTGTGGGCGGAGATCCGCGACGACGGCCGCGGCTTCGACCCCGCCGGCGGCGCCGGCGACGGGCACTTCGGGCTCCGCGCGCTGCAGGATCTCGTCAAGGACGCCGGCGGCCGGCTTCACGTCTGGAGCAGCCCGGGGCGGGGTACGGTGCTCCGCGCGGAGGTCCCTGCGCCGTGATCCGCGTGCTCATCGTCGACGACCACCCGCTCGTGCGCGCGGGGATCGCCCAGCTGCTCGAGTCGACCGACGACATCACCGTCGTCGGGCAGGCGTCCGACGGCGAGGAGGGGCTCGCCGCGGTCGCGGAGCTCCAGCCCGACCTCGTCCTCATGGACCTCTCCATGCCCGGGATGGACGGGCGCACCGCCACGCGCCGGATCCGCGAGGAGCACCCGAAGGTCCGCGTCGTCGTGCTGAGCTCGTACTCCGAGCGGACGGACGTGCTCGAGGCGCTCGACGCCGGCGCGGCGGGCTACCTGCTCAAGGACGCCCCGCCGGAGGAGCTGCTCGCCGGCGTGCGCTCCGCCGCGCGCGACGAGTCGCCGCTCGCGCCGCGCGTGGCCCGCGAGGTCCTCACCGCGTGGCGCGGGACGCGCAAGACGGGCGACCTGACGTCCCGCGAGCTCGACGTCCTCGTGCTCCTGGCGGACGGCCTGCCGAACAAGGTCATCGCGCGCCGCCTCGGGATCGCGGAGAAGACGGTCAAGGCGCACGTCACGCAGATCTTCCAGACCATCGGCGTGACCGACCGGACGCAGGCGGCGCTCTGGGCCGACCGCCAGGGCCGTGCCTCCGGCCTGCACGAGCGCCGCGCGCGGCTGCGCGGCACGGAGGGCGAGGACGGCTGACCCGGCGCGCCGTCCTGCCCGGAAGAGAGGGACGACGGCCGGCCGGCTACTAGAATCGGGTGCGTGGAAGGGAGTCGCCGAACGTCTGCCGTTCGTCTTAGGACCTGTACGCGGGTCGTCCTGAGGCGCGCGGGACGAGGGCCCGGAAGTTGGCGCCGTACGGCCCGGTGACGCGGTCTTTTCCCGCTGCGAGCGCCCCGGAAGGTCTTAAGTTCGCTCGATCCGGACTTGCAACCGCGCCAGGTCCTTGCCAAGGTTGCGCTCGCGCTTCCGCAAGATGCGGAAGAAGTGTCGGAAGGAACCGACCGGCGGTCTGACCAACCGTGAACGAGAGGATTCTGCTCATCGACGACGATGCCTCGGTGCACGAGGTGGCGCGGGCCTATCTCGAGCGCGAGGGGTACATCGTCTACTCGGCGATGGACGGGCGGGACGGCCTCGCGCTCGCGGCCACCCGCACGCCTGCGCTGTTCGTCGTCGATCTGTTCCTGCCGGACATCTCCGGCGAGGCGGTGCTGCAGGAGATCCGGCGCCGGTCCCAGGTCCCGGTGCTCATGCTGAGTGGCCGCGCCGGGGCCGACGAGCGCGTGCAGGGGCTCTCCCTCGGCGCCGACGACTACCTGACCAAGCCGTTCAGCCCGCGCGAGCTGGTGGCGCGCGTCAAGGCCCTGCTGCGCCGGGGCAGCGGCGAGGTCATGAGCCGCGACCTGCTCGTCTTCGACGGCGGGGCGCTCGAGATCGACGCGGTCCGCCACGAGGTGCGCGTCGACGGCCGCCGCTGCGACGTCACGCCGAGCGAGTACAAGCTCCTGATGGCCCTCGCCGACCGCCCGGGCCGCGTCTACTCGCGGGCCGAGCTGGCGTACAAGGCGCGCGGGCACGACTTCGTCGGCTACGAGCGCACGGTCGACGCGCACATCAAGAACCTGCGCCGGAAGATCGAGGAGGACCCCGCCAACCCCCGCTACGTGGAGACGGTCCGCGGCGTCGGGTATCGGCTGGGAGTCGAGCCCGCATGATCTTCAGGCGGCCCGTCGGGGTCCGCACGCATCTCGCCGCCGCGGCGGTCGCGCTGGCCGTCACCAGCGTGGCGGGCGCCGGCGTCTTCACGCATGCCGCGGTCGACGACGAGCTCGCGAAGTTCGCCCAGCGCGACCTCGCGCAGGAGGCGACGCAGGTCGCCACGCACGCGCAGTTCGGCTACGCGCAGGCCGGCGGCTGGACCAGCGAGCTCGTGGAGAGCCTCGTCCGCGCCGAGTCGCTCGAGAACCGCACCCTCGTCATCCGCGGGCCCGACGGGCGGCCGCTGCCGGGCTCTCCGCGCGACCCCGCGCGCGACGGCGCCGAGGCCGAGGTCAGCGTCGGCGGCCGCGTCGTGGGGACGGTGGAGACGGTGCGGCGCAGCGGATCCGGGCCGCCCGCGGCCCGCGGCGCCGAGGAGACCCTGCCGATCCAGCTCAGCCGGCGGCTCGAGGTGCGGATGGTCGAGGCCGGCGTGCTCGCCGCCGTGCTGGCCCTGCTCCTGGGGCTCGTCGTCGCGCTGCGCATGGCGCGCCCGCTGCACCGCCTCACCGACGTCGCGCGCCGGATGGCGGCGGGCGAGATCGAGACCCGCGCCGCCGGCTCCGGCGGCCCGCGCGAGACGACGGAGCTCGCGGTGACGCTCGACCGGCTGGCCGCCGCGCTCCGGCGCCAGGACGAGTTGCGGCGCGCGACCGTCAACGACATCGTCCACGAGCTGCGCAACGCGCTCGTCGGCGTCGTCGGGCGGATCGAGGCGCTGCAGGACGGGATGGTCGTCGACGAGAAGGCCGCCCTCGAGCGCACGGCGCGCGACGCGCGCCGGCTCAACCGGCTGGTCGACGACGTCCTCCTCCTCGCCGAGGCGCAGAAGCCCAGCCTGCTCGTGCGCAAGGTCCCCGTCGACCTGCACGAGGTCGTGAACGAGCGCGCCGCCGCGCACGCCGACCGCTTCGACTCCGAGGGCATCGCGTTCCGCTGGCGGACGACGCCCGCGCGCGTCGACGGCGACCCCGGCCGGCTCGCGCAGATCCTCGACAACCTGCTCTCCAACGCGCTGCGCTACACGGACCCCGGCGGCTCGGTGGAGGTCCGGCTCGAGAGCCGCGGCCGGGAGGCGGTCCTGCAGGTCTCCGACTCGGGCATCGGGATCGCGCCCGAGCACCTCGGCCGGGTCTTCGACCGCTTCTGGCGCGACGCCCGGGCGCGCGAGCGCGTGGCGGAGGGATCGGGCGTCGGGCTCGCGCTGGTGCGCGACCTCGCGCTCGCCCACGACGGCCGCGTCGAGGTCGAGAGCCGGCCCGGGAAGGGGTCGGCCTTCAGCGTCCTGCTGCCCATCGCGGTCGACCCGCACGCCGAGGAGCCGCTCGTCCGCGAGCCCACGCCCGAGTCCGCCGACGCCGCCGGCAGCCCGATGGTCTGGCGCCTGCGCGGCGAGATCGACGCAGCGAACGCCGCGCGGATCGAGTCGGAGCTCGTCGAGGCCGTCGGCCGCGGCTCGGGCGACATGGTGCTCGACCTCACCGACGTGGCCTTCATCGACTCCTCCGGGCTCGGGTCGCTCGTCGCGGTCGCCGCCGAGGTGCGCAAGCGCGGCGGCCACCTCGCGATCGTGGCCGGGCCGCCCCACGTCAAGCGGGTGTTCGATCTGCTCCAGCTGGACGAGGTCATGGAGCTCGTCGACACGCGGCGCGACGCGCTCGCCAGCTTCACGCACTGACGCGCCGGCGGCCGGTCCTCGCGCTACCGTGCGCGGATGCTGCGGCCCGTGCTCACGCTCGCCGCCGGCCTCGCGGCCTCGCTCGCCGCGGCGCCGGCCGCCCACGCCGTCATCCAGGTCGACCGCGGCATCGCCGGGGCGCGCATCGGCAACACGCAGGCGCAGGTGCGCGCCGCGCTCGGGCCGCCGTCGCGCGTCGCCCGCGGGACCAACGAGTTCGGCCGGTTCGTCGTCTTCCGCTACGAGGGCGCGGGCATCCGCGTCACCTTCCAGGGCGCCCGCCGGGTCACCACCGTCTCCACCACCGGCCTGGGCGACCGCACGCCGCGCGGCGTCGGCGTCGGCTCCCCGGAGGGCGACGCCGACACGAAGGTCAGCGGCGTCATGTGCGAGTCCATCGGCGGCGACCGCCTCTGCCACACCGGCGACTTCTCGGCCGGCCAGCGGATCACGGTCTTCATCATCCGCGCCGGCCGGGTGAGCCGGGTGGACGTGGGGATCGTGATCGACTGATGCCTCAGGGCTTGCGCGCCCGCACCTGGTAGACGGAGGTGAAGCCCGTCTCGAATCCGCGCCGGGCGGCGCGGAGATAGACCTGCCACACGCGGACGCGCTCCTCGCCCGCCAGCCGGATCGCGTCGCCGAGCCGGGCCTCGAGCCGTCGCTGCCACTCGCGCAGCGTGCGCGCGTAGTCGGCGGCGAAGCCCTCCACGTGGTCCGTCGCCAGGCCCGCCGCCTCGAGCGCGAACTGGATCCGCGAGAGGTGCAGGGGGGCGGCGTCCGGGAACACGAACCGCTCGGAGAACGGGCCGGCCTCCGGCTCGCCGTGGCGCAGGCGGGCGATGCCGTGGTTGAGCAGCCGCCCGCCCGGACGCAGCAGGGCCGCCAGGGTGCGCGCGTAGGCGTCGATGTTGACGCTCCCGACGTGCTCGACCATGCCGATGCTCGCCACCGCGTCGTAGGTCTCGCCGCGCAGCTCGCGGTAGTCGGCCACCCGGATCTCCACGCGGTCCGCGACGCCCTCGGCCCGCGCCCGCTCGCGCGCCCGGGCCGCCTGCGGCTCCGACAGCGTGATGCCCGTGACGTGCACGTCGTGCTCGCGCGCGGCATGGACGGCGAACGAGCCCCACCCGCAGCCGACGTCGAGCACGCGCTCGCCGGGCTGGAGGCCGAGCTTCGTGCAGACGAGCTCGAGCTTCGTCCGCTGCGCCTCCTCGAGCGTCTCGGCGCCGCGCGACCAGATCGCGCACGAGTACGTCATCGACTCGTCGAGGAACAGCGCGAAGTACTCGTTCGAGACGTCGTAGTGGTGGCGCACGGAGCGCCGGTCGCGGTCCGGGCTGTGGCGGCGCCCGCGCGGGCGCAGCTCCGCGGCGCTCACCCGCGGCACGCGCGTGAGGCCGCCGGCGCGGACGGCCGCCGCGGCCAGGCGGGCCTTCGTCCCCAGCTCGACCGGCGGCGGGCGGTAGCCGTCGAGCAGCGAGAGCGTCGCGTCGATGTCGTCCACGTCGACGGCGCCCGCGACGTAGGCGCGGCCCAGGCCGAGCTGGCCGGGAGACCGCAGCATGTGGCTGAGGGCGAGCGGCGAGCGCACGGTGAACGTCGGCCCGCCGGCCCCGTTGGTCGACGGCAGCTCGGTGCCGTCCCAGAACGAGACCGTGAACGGGCGCTCGGGGAGCGCCGCCTCGAGCGCCTCGCGCAACGGCGCCGTCGCGCGGCTCAAGCCTCCACCGCCTTGGCGGCCTGGCGCTCCGGGGGGATCCGGACGACGTCCCACGCGAGCCCGAGCTTCTCCATCCCCAGGATCACCCACGCGGACGGATCGAGCTGCCACCCGCGGAGGCCGTGGGCGGCCGAGGTCGGGAACGCGTGGTGGTTGTTGTGCCAGGCCTCGCCGAAGGTGAAGAGCGACAGCCAGAACAGGTTGCGCGACTCGTCCTTCGTCGCGAACGCGCGCCGGCCGAAGAAGTGGCACAGCGAGTTGATCGAGTACGTCATGTGGTGCAGCACGAGCAGGCGGACGGCGCCGCCCCAGAGCAGTCCGGTCAGGCCCGTGGTGATCGTGCCGCCGATCGCGATGCCCAGGACGAAGGACAGGACGAGCCCGCTGACGGCGAAGAGCACGAACCAGCGGTCGACCCAGCGGACGATCGGGTCCGCGAGCAGGTCGGGCGCGTAGCGGGTCCGCCGCCCGCGGTGGGTGTGGAGGAACAGCCAGCCGACGTGCGCGTGCGCGAGGCCGCGCAGCGCGCCGCGCCACCCGGAGCCGTGGTCGACGTGCGGGCTGTGCGGATCGCCCGGGCGGTCGGAGAAGGCGTGGTGCTTGCGGTGGTCGGCGACCCAGGAGATGACGGGCCCCTCGATCGCCATCGAGCCGAGCCCGGCCAGCACCCCGCGGACGGCCGTGTTGGTCTTGAACGCCCGGTGGGTGAAGAGCCGGTGGAAGCCGACGGTGATGCCCAGACCGGTCGAGACGTACAGGAGCGCGAAGACGATCACGTCGCTCCATCCGAGAAGCGACGCCCACAACTGCCAGGCCACGATGCCGAGGCACAGGAACGGCACGACGGTGACGGTGCCCGTGATGATCCGGTCGCGCGTCTCGTTGAGGCACGGCTCGACGTCGTCGACGAGCTCGGGTGTGGCGGCGGCGACTGGGGGTCCGGCCGAGTCGGTGGCGGTCATGGCCGCGCAGGCTAGCCAGCCGAGCGGCTCGGCGCGGCGTGGGTGCGCTGCTACCGTGAATCGGCGAGCGCCACCGGCCGCTCAGAGGTTCCGGTTTCCCAGGGCGCTCCGAGGCGCGGCAGGGGTCAGTCGAATCTCCCCACCGCAAGCGCGGCATTCCGAGCCGCGAGAAGGAGCTCCCTCCGATGTCCATCAGCTTCGCCGATCTCGGCGTGTCCGAGGCCGCCGACCGCGCCCTGCATGCGCGCGGCGTCACCGCCCCGTTCGCCGTCCAGCGGCTCGTCATCCCCGACGTGCTCGCCGGCCGCGACGTGCTCGCGCAGTCGCCGACCGGGTCGGGCAAGACGCTCGCCTTCGGCGTGCCGCTGCTCGACCGCCTCGACGCCCGCGCCCGGCGGCCGTCCGCCCTGATCCTCGCGCCGACGCGCGAGCTCGCGAGCCAGATCGCCGACGAGCTCGGCGCCGTGGCCGCCGCGCACGGCCTGACCGTCGCCACGGTCTACGGCGGCGTCGGCCTGCACGCCCAGGCCCAGCGCGCCCGCCGCGCCCACCTCCTCGTCGCGACCCCCGGCCGCCTGCTCGACCTGATCGAGCGCGGGGACGTCGCCCTCGGGTCCGTCCGCATGCTCGTCCTCGACGAGGCCGATCGCATGCTCGACATGGGCTTCAAGCCCGTGGTCGACCGGATCGTCGGGATGACGCCCCCCACGCGCCAGACGCTGCTGTTCTCCGCGACGCTCGAGGGCCCCGTCGGCGCGCTGGGCGCCGCCTACACGCGCGACGCCCGCCGGCACGAGCACCGCCCCGCCCCCGAGCGCCGCGGCGACGTGGAGCACCGCTTCCTGCACGTCGACCACGAGGACAAGGTCCCCGCGCTCGTGGAGCAGCTCGCCGAGCCCGCCCGCGGGCGCACGCTCGTCTTCGTCCGCACGAAGCGCGGCGCCGACCGGCTCGTCAAGAAGCTCTCGGGGCACGGCGTCGGCGCGGTGGCCATGCACGGCGACAAGTCCCAGGGCCAGCGCGAGCGCGCGCTGGCCGCCTTCGAGGCCGGCCGCGTCGACACGCTGGTGGCGACGGACGTCGCCGCGCGGGGGATCGATGTCGCCGACGTGACGCACGTCATCAACTACGACGCCCCCGCGGCGCGCGAGGACTACGTCCACCGCATCGGCCGCACGGCGCGCGCGGGCGCGAGGGGGGTCGGGATCACCTTCGTGACCGGCGAGCAGGCCCGCGAGGTGGCGACGATCGCCCATGAGCTGGGCCTCCGCCACCCGCTCGGCGAGACCGACCGGCCGGCGCGCCCGCACGTGCAGCCGGCCTCGCCGTCCGCGCGC
>DATMVH010000529.1:0-2807 GCA_035563395.1 Solirubrobacteraceae bacterium | reverse complement strand
CGCCGCGCGATCGCGCTCGGCAGCTCACGGCCGAGCAGCTCGGCGAGGAGCGCGCTCGCACGCAGCAGCGCGCGCAGGTCTACGCCGGTGTCGACGCCGAGGTCGTCGAGCAGGTGGACGAGGTCCTCCGTGCCGACGTTCCCGGCGGCGCCCGCCGCGAACGGCGAGCCGCCGAGCCCGCCGACGGACGTGTCGAACCGCGCCACGCCGAGCGTCAGCCCGGCGAACGCGCAGACGAGGCCGGTCGCGCGCGTCTCGTGGAGGTGGAGGCCGATCTCCGCCCCGGTCTCCTCGACGAGCCGCGCGATGCGGGCGGGCGTGGCCATGCCGGTGGTGTCGGCGTAGGTGACCGCGGTTGCGCCGCGCCGGCGCGCCTCCTCGCCGACCGCCCGCACCGCGGCCGGGGCGATGTCGCCCTCGTACGGCGAGCCGAACGCGCACGAGACGACCGCGTCGACCGGCGTGCCTGCAGCGAGCTCGCAGATCGCCTCCACCTGCCCGAGCGCCTCGGCGACCGTCATCCGCGTGTTGCGGCGCCCGTACTCCTCGGACGCCGACAGCGTCACGGTGAGCTCGTCGATCCCCGCGGCGAGCGCGTCCCGCGCGCCGCGGGCGTTCGGGACGAGCGCCGTGCGGGTCACGCCGGGCAGCGGGCCGAGCCGCTCGACGACCCCCGCCGTGCCCGCCATCGCCGGGACCGCCTTCGGCGACACGAACGAGCCGACCTCGATGTGGCGCAGCCCCGCATCGGCGAGCGCGCGGATCAACCGCACGCGGTCGTCCACCGGCAGCGGCTGCTCGGCCTGCAACCCGTCCCGGGGCCCGACGTCGCGCAGCCGCACGGCGCGCGGGAGCGGCCAGGCGGTCATGCCCGCGATCCTGACACGCGGTCCGTCGTCACGTCCCGGCGCGCGCCCGCGCGGCGACCGCGATCACCTCGACGCAGGCGTCCGGCGGCAGGGCCGTCGAGTCGAGGACGAGGTGGAACATCCCCGGCACGTCGACCTTGACGCCGTACAGGTCCTCGACGTAGGCGCGCCGGAACCGGTCCACGCGCGCGAGCCGCCGCCGCGCCTCGGCCTCGTCGATCCCCTCGATCTCCATGGCCTGCCGCAGCCGCGCCTCGGCGGGGCCCTCGAGCAGCACGTGGAGCGCGCGTGGGTCGTCGCGCAGGACCACCACGGCGGCGCGCCCGAGGACGACCCCCGCGCCGCCGCGGGCCAGCTCCCGGACCTCCTCGTCGAGCTCCTCGCGCCGGAGGTGGTCGGGCAGCAGCTCCTCGGCCGTGAGCCCGGACGGCGTTCCCCACGAGACGGCCAGCGACACGACGCGCGACAGGAGCCGGCCGGCGCCGCCCGCGAACCCTTCGCCGCCGGCCTGCGCCTCGGCGCCGGGCTCGGCGAGCTCCGGCACGGGCGGGCGGCCGAGGAACGGGACATTGAGGCGGCGCGCGAGCTCCGGCGCGATGCGGCTGCCGCCGGCGCCGTAGTAGGCGGAGATCGTCACGAGCGTCATCGGCGCCTCCAGCGCGGACGCGCGACGGCGATCTGCCGGGCGAGCAGCGCGCCGAGCGCCACGGCGGTCATCACCGCCGCCATCGGCGCCGCGCTGTCCGTGCCCCACGCGCCCGCGACCGGCGCCACGAGCGCGCCGACGAGGAACTGGATCACCCCGAGCAGCGCCGACGCGGTGCCCGCCACCGCGGCGTGGTCGGCGAGCGCGAGCGCCGTGGCGTTCGGCATCACGAACGAGAGGCTGGCGACGACGACGAACATGGGGAGGAGGACCGCCCACGCGCCGAGGCCCGAGCCCACGGTCACCACCGCGAGCAGCGCCGCGGCGCCCACCGCGATCATGACCAGGCCGGCGCGCAGCAGCCGCGCGGGCCCGAAGCGGCCGACGAGCCGGGCGTTGAGCTGGCTGCCGGCCACGAGTCCCAACCCGTTCATGGCGAACAGCAAGCTGTAGGCCTGCGGGGACACGTCGTAGATGCCCTGCAGCACGAACGACGAGCCCGCGATGTAGGCGAAGAGCGCCCCGAACGCCATGCCGCTCGCCAGCGCGTGCCCGACGAACCAGCGGTCGGCGACCAGCGCGCGCATCGTCGCGAGCGTGCGGGCGAGCCCGTGCGCGCTGCGGCGGTCCGGCGGCAGCGTCTCTCGCAGGCCGATCGCGACCCCGGCGGCGATGAGCGCCGACATGACGGCCAGCACGACGAAGATGACGCGCCACGACCCCAAGCGCAGCGCCTGCGCGCCGGCCAGCGGCGCGAGGATCGGCGCGAGGCCGGTCACGAGCATGAGCGAGGAGAAGAGCCGGACGGCCGCGGCGCCGGTGTACAGGTCGCGCACCACGGCGCGCGCGATCACGACGCCGCCGGCCCCGGCGAGGCCCTGCACGAACCGCAGGACCATCAGCATCGGCGCGCTCGGGGCGAGCGCGCACAGGCACGAGGCGACCGCGTAGGTGCTCATCGCCGCGATCAGCGGCAGCCGGCGCCCGAGGCGGTCGCTCAGCGGCCCGAGCACGAGCTGGCCGAGCGCGAGACCCGCCACGCAGGCGGTGAGCGTCAGCTGGACCTGCGAGGCGCTCGCGCCGAGGCTGTCGGCGATGCCGGGGAAGGCCGGCAGGTACATGTCGATGGACAGCGGTCCGATCGCGTTGACGGCGCCGAGCACGAGCACCAGCCGGAGCGTGGACGCGCGCGCGCGGGCTCGCGCCGCGGCGTCGGGGGTCTCGGCCGTGGCCGCGGTCGCCGTCGCACGCGGCTCGCCGCTCGGTGGGGGGTTGAGGTTCGTGGTCACGGC
>DATMVH010000528.1:0-3457 GCA_035563395.1 Solirubrobacteraceae bacterium | reverse complement strand
CCGCCGAGGAGGTGCGCCGCGCCGCGGCGGCCGGCGCGTCGCCGGGCGCCCGGCAGGCGCTCGGCTTCGCCGAGCTGCTGCGCGGCGACGTGGAGGCCATGCGCGTGCGCACGCGCCGCTACGCGAAGCGCCAGCTCACGTGGCTGCGCAAGCTGCCCGGCACGCTGCGAATCGACGTCACGGGCCGGGACCCCGCCGACGTGGCCGACGAGATCGCCGCTGCGCTGGGCCCGTCGCCGTGACCGTCGGGCCGGCACCGGAGCCGGTCGCAGGACCGCGACCAGCCGCGTCGGTCGATCGCGCCGGATCGCGGGCGACCCGGCCAGCACGCCATCATCCCCGCGGCGACAGGCGGCCGAGAGCGAGGACATGCGGTTCGAGAAGTGGCAGGCGCTGGGCAACGACTACCTCATCCTCGAGGCGACGGCGCTCACCTTCGCGGTCACGCCCGCGACCGTACGGCTCCTGTGCTCCCGGCACTTCGGCCCGGGCGCCGACGGCGTCCTCGTCCTCCACCCGCCCGACGAGCCCGGCCACGTGGCCCGGCTGCGGATCTTCAACCCCGACGGCTCGGAGGCGGAGCTGTCCGGCAATGGCGCGCGCGAGGCGATCCTCTACCTCCGCCGCGCCGGGTGGACCGGCGAGGACACGTTCGCGATCCAGACCGTCGCGGGTCCGATCCGCCCCACGATCACCGGCCCGACGACCTGCCGGGTCGACATGGGGCGCGCCGCCGTCCGCTCCAAGGACTTCCCGGCCGGCGCCGAGGACGGCCGCGGGGAGGTCGCGGGCCACGCCTTCCAGCACGTCTCGATCGGCAACCCCCAGTGCGCGATCCACGTCCCGGACCGCGAGGCGCTCGAGGCACTCGACCTCCCCGCGGCCGGCGCCGCCGTCGAGCGCGACCCGCAGTTCCCCAACCGCACGAACGTGTCGTTCTTCACCGAGCTGGCGCCGGGCCGGATCCGCGCGCGCATCTTCGAGCGCGGCGTGGGGGAGACGCTCTCGTCGGGAACGGGCGCGAGCGGCGCGGCGGTCGCGTACATGCTCCGCGGCGGGCGCTCGCCCGTCACGGTGGAGCTCGACGGCGGCGAGCTCGTCGTCGAGGTCTCCGACGCGCTCGACGTGCACCTGACCGGCTGGGCGGTGCCGGTCTATCGCGGCGAGCTGAGCGACGAACTCCTGGCGGAGCTCCGCGCGGCCGCGTAGGCGCCGCTACTCCGCGCCGTCGCCCGTGAGCGCCGCCAGCAGCGACTGCGCGTCGAACGACCCCCGCACGCGTTGCCCGTTGGCGAAGAACCCGGGCGTCCCGGTCACCCCGCCGGCCTTCGCGCTCGCGGCGTCGCGGGCGACGCGCGCCGCGTAGGTCCCCGCGTCGAGGTCGGCCCGCACGCGCTCGGGATCGACGCCGGCGGCCTCGGCGGCGCGGAGCACGTCCTCGAGCCCGAGCTGCCCCCGCTGGGCGAACAGCGCGTCGTGCATCGGCCAGAACGCGCCCTGCGCCGCGGCGGACTCCGCTGCCTGCGCCGCGCGCTCGGCGTCCGGATGGACGCCGGGAAGCGGCAGGTGCCGGAAGGCGTAGCGCAGCCGGTCGCCGAGCCGGTCGCGGACGCGGCGGACGATCGGCTGCGCCGCGGAGCAGTACGGGCACTGGAAGTCTCCGTACATCACGAGCTCGAGCGGGGCGTCGGGCGGGCCGTCGACGTGGTCGTCGGGACCCAGGGGCGGGGTGAGGACGTCGGGCACGGGGCGCGTGATCCTAGAGTGGCCCAGCCGTGGGTGACATCGAGTTCCTCGTCGTGCTGCTCGCGGCGGCCACGGTCGGCGTCCGGCTCGCCGACCGCGCGCACATCCCCTACCCGATCGTGCTCGTCCTCTTCGGGCTGGCCATCGGGCTCGTCCCCGGGCTGCCCGACCTCAGGCTCGACCCCGACGTCGTCTTCCTCGTCTTCCTGCCGCCGCTGCTCCATGCCGCCGGCTGGGTCGCCTCGCCGCGGGAGCTGCGGACCGAGGTCCGGCCGCTCGCGGCGCTCGCGGTCGGGCTCGTGCTGCTCACGATGGTCGCCGTCGCGGTCGTCGCGCACGCGATCGTGCCGGGAATGAGCTGGCCCGCGGCGTTCGTGCTCGGCGCGATCGTCGCGCCCACCGACCCGGTGTCGGCCACCGCGACGTTCTCGCGCATCGGCGTCCCCGACCGCGTGCGCCGCCTCGTCGCGGGCGAGGCGATGATCAACGACGGGAGCGCCCTCGTCGCCTACCGCGTGGCGCTGACCGCCGCGCTGGAGGGGACGTTCTCGCCGGCCGGCGCGGCGTTGGAGTTCGTCGTCGCGGCGGCAGGCGGCGTCCTCGTCGGCCTCGCGGTGGGGTGGGCGGCGACCGAGATCGTCCGCCGGCAGGACGACGTCCCGCTGACGATCTTCGTGACGCTGCTGTCCGCCTACGGCGGCTACATCATCGCCGAGGAGCTCCACGTCTCCGGCGTGCTCGGCGCCGTCGTAGCCGGGATCTACTCAGGCTGGAGGTCGCCGGAGTCGCTCGGCGCCGACATGCGCCTCACCGGCCTGGCGTTCTGGGGCGTGATGACGTTCGGCCTCGAGGCGCTCCTCTTCGTCCTCCTGGGCCTGCAGGCGCCGCAGCTCGCGAGCGAGATCGACGTGGCGCCGCTCACCTTGCAGGCGCTCGTCGTCTCGCTCGTCGTGATCGCGGTCCGGATGGCGTGGGCGCTCCTGCCCGTCGTCGGAGCCGGCGACGACCTCAAGGAGCGGATCGCCGTCGGCTGGTCGGGCATGCGCGGGGCGATCTCGCTCGCGGCCGCGCTGGCGGTGTCCACGCAGGTGGACGAGCGCCCCGAGATCCTCCTGATCACGTTCGGCGTCATCCTCGTCACGCTGGTGGGGCAGGGCCTCACGCTGCCGCTCGTCCTGCGCGCGCTGCGGCTGCCGGGCGAGAACCGGTGGTCGCCCGACGAGGCGCTCGCGCGCCTGGAGACGGCGCAGGCGGCGCTGGACCGGATCGAGGAGCTGGAGGACGCGGGTGCCGCCGAGGAGCCGCTGCGGCGGCTGCGCGAGCACTATCGCGCGCGGTTCGAGCTCTGCGTCGCGGCGCTGGAGGGAGCGGACGGCGACCGCACCCGGGGGATGCCGGAGCTCAGCCGCTACGCAGACCTGCGGCGGGACCTCATCGGCGTCGAGCGGCGCGCGCTGCTCGACATGCGCGCGTCGAACCGGGTCTCGCCGCAGGTGTTGCGGCGCGTCCAGCGGGACCTGGACCTCGACGAGGCGCGGCTGCGGGGCTGACGCGCGGTGCGCGCCCGGCGGCGGGCGACGAGCCCCGCCGTGACGAGGCGTGCCGCGGCCCCGCGTCGCTAGCCTCCGGCGGCGATGACGACGGCGATCGACAGCGGCGCCTGGGCGCACGGGCTCGCGACGCTCACGGACGACGGCCGCCCCCTCGACGC
>DATMVH010000527.1:0-9966 GCA_035563395.1 Solirubrobacteraceae bacterium | reverse complement strand
GCCCGCCGCGTCGGCCGGCCAGTCGCCCGCGGCGACGATGAGCCGGCACCCCGCGGGCACCGCGATCGTCAGGCCGCCGGGAAAGGTGCCGCTGTCCATGAGCGCGATGACCGCGACGGGCGGGCGCGGGCTCGCGCCGGTCCAGTCGGAGATCGCCGCGGCGGGCGTCGGGACGAGGTTCGTGCCGGTGGCGCGCGTGACGCCGCGCTGGAACACCGCCGCGGGCTGCAGCGCGTCGATCGCGCCGCGGATCTCCGGGACCACGGACGCGCGGCGATCGTACGGGCCGCCGCCGAGGTCGCCGGGGAAGCCGTAGGCGTAGGAGACCTCGACGGAGCCCGGCTCCGTCGCACCCGGCGCGAGCACGAGCCGTCCGCGGTGCGGGTCGATCGCCACGGTCTTGCCCGCGGGCGCGCGGCGCGACGGGTCCTCGAGGTCGCACACCTCCAGCTGCGCGGGCTCCACGCGGACCTGGTCGATGGTGACGGAGAACACCGGGTCGGCGGCGGACAGGTAGCGCGGCGTGCCGTCGTCGCCGGCGGCGGTCGCCGGCACCCCGGCGCGCAGCTCCTTGCGCAGCGCCCGCGCCCGGAGCGGCCCTTCGACGTTCAGCTCCTCGGCGAGGTGGTCGATGTCCTCCTCTCCGCGCGGGCGGTTGAAGAGGCGGATGTCGCGGCCGAGCGGGTCGAACCAGTAGCGGCCGTCGAACGTCGCCGGCCGGAACGGCGTGCCGCGCTGGATCGGATAGGCCTGGAGGCGCCAGAGGAAGACGCCGACGTTCGGGATGCCGTAGCGGCCGCGGCCGTTGTCGATGTGGCGCACGTCGGCGGTGTGCGCGAGCGGGTCGAACGGGCCGCCGGTGAGCTCCAGGCGCTCGCCGTCGCGGACGTTCGCGGTGCCTCCGGCGCCCGGCCGGACGTGGTTGACCTGCTGCGTCCAGCCGAGCAGCGAGAAGAACTCGACGGCCTTCGCGCTCCACCCGGTGGCGTCCGTCGCGAGCTGCTCGAGCACCGCCGCCGTGCCCTTGCGCCGGCGCCGCGCGAGCGCGTTCGCCACGAGCCCGCGCTGGCCGAGCGCGGCCGCATGCGGGTCGCCGAGGCCGCGGACGCCGACGAGGTCGCCGAGGTACGGGACGACCCAGTCGTCGCACGTCTCGACGAACCAGTTGTCGTACAGTCCCTCGACATCGAGCTCCAGGCGATCGAGCTCCTCCTGGAGCACCGCCAGGAGCTGCTCGAGCGCGTGGCCGGCCTGCGCGTCGCTGACGCGGTGCAGGGCGGGGAGGAGGTCGAAGAGGCGAGTGCTCATGTCTGCACGCCCCTCGCGGTGACGGCGGCGGCGCCGCGGTTGAGGACGAGCATCTCGGCGACGTCGACGACGTTGCCCGCGGTGTTCCAGCGGGCCGGGCGCGCGGCGAGCAGCTCGTGCCGCGCCGGCGCCTCGGTGACCAGATGCAGCGCCGAGACGGTCGCGTCGAGCACGCCCGTGACGCCCATCATCACGGTGAGCACCTCGCTGAGCGTCACGGGCGCGGCGAACTCGCGCGCGTCGAAGGAGAATGCCGCCTCCAGCGCCGCGACGACGGCCGCGGCGACGGCCGGCGCCTCGCGTCGCTCGTCGACGAGGACGTCTCCCACCACCACGAACGGCAGCGGCTGGTAGGGACCGATGCGCACCTCGCGGCCGGGGTCGCGGACGCCGTCCAGGGCGTCCAGGAGCCGCTTGCGCCCGGCGGCGTCCACGGTCTCGCCGCGGTCGCCGGCGACCGTCAGGTGCACGAGCCGGCGTTCGCCGCGCCACAGATCGGCGGCGCGCGCCTTCGCGATCGCGCCGAACGCCCGCGCGAAGTCCTCGTAATCGCGCAGCGAGACGACGCGGTCGAGCGTCAGGACCGTCAGCGGCGCGTTCCGGCGTGCCGAGTCGCGGGTCTCGGGATCTTCGGCGCCCGACGCCGGCAAGGGGTTCGTGACCTCTCGGACGCCCGGCGGGCGCGCCGCGAGGAGCGTCAGCTTGCCCGCGGGCACGAGGCCCGGCACGCCGATGCCCGAGCGGTAGCGCGCGGTGACGTTCTCGAGGCCCGTCGGGACGCGAGCCCCGTGGACGCCGTCCCCGAAGACGACCTCGGCCTTGCCGTCGTCGGAGCGCCGGACGATGTAGCGCTCGTCGCTCGGACCGAGCTCGTACAGCGACGGCGCCTCGTCCCAGCGCACGCCGTCGACCCGGACCTCGAGCGTCGACCGGCCGCCGCTGGGGGTCGAGGCGGGCACGTGCGTGAGCGGCGGCTTGCGCAGCGCGAAGCGCTGGAACGGCGCGCCGCTGCCGCCGCCGAGCACCTCGTGCGGGACGGTCTCGCCGTGGGTCGCCTCGACGAGGTTGGCGCTGAGGCGCAGCGTCTTGCGCACGTACGAGAACTCGAGCCGGTCGAAGTGCAGCGTGGTCCGGCCCGCCGCGTGCGTGACGTCGGTGAGAAGCACGACCTCGTCGGCGGCCACGCCCCGCAGGTCGAAGCGCTCGCCGTGGAGCGCGACCGCCTTGCCGTCGGCGAGGCCGAGCACGAGGCGGTCGAGCTCGAGGCTCGTCGAGTCGCGGGTGACCTCCTCGGGCAGCGGCACCTCGGCGAGGTCGAGCGGGGCGCTGGCGACGTGCGCGGTGGTGAGCTTCGTCTTGAAGTCCGCGACACTGCTCGGCAGCGACGTGTCCGTCCCGACCGGGGCGCGCAGGCCGAGCGCCGTGACCTTGGCGCTCTGGGCGTAGTCGGTGACCGACTCGTCGTCCGCGGTGCCGATCCTGTAGGGCTTCAGCGTCGCGCCCTGCTCGAGCACTGCCCACGACCCCCGCGTGGCGTCGTGGTACTGCTGGTCGAGGCGCACGACGCCGAGGTCGGTGCCCTGGGACGTCTGGCGCACGTTGATCTTGTCGGGGGTGTAGGTGCCGTTCGCGTCGTCGGGCTCGTCCCACGGCTTCGGGTACGCGCCGCCGCCCGACTCGGCCGTCGTCCCCGACCACACGCCCGTGCGCATGCCCGGCGGCAGCGAGCGCCAGCGCGGCGCGCCGTGCCCGAAGATCGCCGCGCGATGCCGGAACGCGTAGACGCCCGGCGCGGCGGGGTCGAGCGGCGGGCCGGGAGGGGGCTTCGGCGCCAGGTACTGGAGCAGCGGCGCGATCGACCAGCCCTGGATCGCCAGCAGCGCGTCGAGCTTCCGGCCGCTCCACTTGTAGCCGACGACGTGCTCGTCGATGCTCGCGCTCGTGAAGGCGTACTTCTGGAGCTTGACGACGCCCGCCGGCGCCGCGATCGCGGGGACGACCGGCGGCGGCGCCGGGGCCTCGGCGAGCTCGAGCCGCACCTGGTTCGTCTCCTTCAGCGGGACGACCTTGAGCACGCGCTTGGCCGCCACCGCGCTGACCGCGCCGCTGCCGAGGCCTTCCGCGAGCACGACGACGTCGCCGACGGCGACCGTGGTGGTCGCTCCGGCGAGGACGACCTGCTGGGCGCTCGCCTGCACGGCCTGCGGCTGCGTGAGACGGGGGAGCAGGACGTTGAAGTCGGCATCGGCGACCAGCTCCTGCGACGTCTCGAACGTCTGCGGCAGGTCGCCGCCGTCGGGGATGCTCTGCACGCGCGTGCCGGCGGGAACCGTGGCGGTCGCGCGCTGGACGACCGGCTCCCCGGGCGCCGGGACGCGGTTCTCGACGTCGAAGCGCAGCCACGCGGTCGCCGCCACGCCGGGGCCGAGCTCGTAGCCGATCGCGCGCGCCAGCTCGAGCAGCGAGCGGCGCTCCGTCGCGGTGCGCAGATACCCCTCGTTGGCGATCCGCTCCTGGTAGAAGGTCAGGACGTCCGCCACGGTGGCGAACGCGTCGAGCAGCGCGATCGCGGGATCGTCGAGGTCCGGCGTGGTGAGATGCGCCAGCGCGTCGCCCGGGATGCCGGCCGCGGCGCCGATGCGCGGGATGGCGGCGAGCAGGCGGCGCAGGAAGGTCGGATGGGTCCCGATGCGGTACCCGAGCGCGTCGAGGCCGGGCGGGTTCGAGACGCCCGGCGCGGCCGCCGCGCCCGTCGCCGGCGTGCAACCGCACGTGTCGAGCCACGTCGTCACAGCCCGCCCGCCAGCTCGAGCTCGATGCGGCCGTTCTCCGGCGCGCTGCGGTCGTCGTCCAGTCGCGCGACCTCGAGCGTGCCCAGGGCGAGCACGCCGGGCACCGGCGCGCCCTCCTCCGCGGCGCGGTAGCGGGCGAAGACCTTCGGCGTGACCTGCTGCACGCCGGGCACGGCCATCGCCTTGGCGATGACCGGGGCGAGGTACACGGGCTGGCCGAACGTGAAGTTGTCGGGATCGAAGTGATCGCGCAGCACGCCGCGGACCGCGCGCGCGACCGTCGTCCGCGACGCGTCGGGCGACAGGCAGAGCCAGAGCTTCAAGTCGATCGCGACGAGCTTCGGCGCGTCGATCTCGAGGTCGTAGCCGGCAAGGCGGAACCGGTCCAGGTGCCGGCGCAGGCGCGCCTCGAACGCCGCGTCGACCGGCTGGCCGCCGAGGCGGTCGACGGTGACGAACATCGTGTGCCAGCTGCCGGTCCAGCGGCGCGTGGCGGCGGCGCGCTGGACTTCCGGGTGGCGCTCGGCCGCGGCCGCGTAGTCGGCGGCGGTCACCGCCCGCTCCTGGCGCCGGAACGCCTGCGGCGCGTACTGCCGGACGTCCTCGAGCGGCTCGGGCGCCAGGCCGCCGACCGCCGGCATCGGGTTGGTGACGGTCACGCCGGCGGGCCCGCCGGCGAGCACCGTGAGCGAGTGGGCGCCGACGTTGCCGGCCGGGCCGAGCCCGATGCGGTACCGGGCGACGAACGTCTCGCCGCCGGTCGGCCGGCGGCCGTGCCGGTCGTCGCCGAAGCGCACGCGCGCGGTCCCGTCCTGCTCCGTCTCGACCACGACGTCGGCGGCGAACGCGTCGCTGCCCAGCAGGTCGCCGCCGCGCGCCGGCGTCCACACCTCGCCCTCGCCCGTGAGCTCGAGCGCGGGAAGCACGCTTTCGAGGTCCACGCGCAGGGCCTCGGCCGCCGGCGCGCGCCGCGCCTGCTCGTGCCGGTACGGCGCCGCGTGGGTGAGGCCGGTGCGGGCGAGGACAGGGCGGAAGCGCCCCGCCTCGGGCGCGGTCACCGGGGCGTCCTCGACCCACACGCCGTGGTCGGCGAGGACGACGTTGCCGAGCACGACCGCCGCGGGACCCTGGGCGTGCCGGGTCAGCGGCAGCGCGAACGGCAGCGCGTCGGCCCGGTGCCACTCGATCTCGACGATCGCGGTGCCGTCCATCGGGTCGGTCGTCGTCACGCCGTCCGCGCTCAGGCGCACGGCGTGCCGGTGCGACGGGTCGGCGGTGATCGTCTTGCCGTCGTGGCCGCGGCGCTCCTCGAAGATCAGCACGTCGCCCGCGACGAGCGCGAGGCCCGGCGCCTCGTCGACGAGCGTCGCCCTGGTCGCGCCGCGCGGCAGGCAGCACTCCGGGTCGTCCCACGTGTGGATCGCGATCTCGTTGCGCACCGCGCGGACGGTCGCGTCATGCCGGGTGCGGAACGCGACGGCGCCCTCGAGCGCGGCGCGCAGGACACGCTCGCCGACGGTGCCCGTGCCGGAGGGGAGCGCGCCCGAGAGCGCGTACGTGCCGGCCGGCACGGGATGGTCGCCGGCCGGTGAGCTCAGCGCCAGCCACGTCCGGGCGTTGCAGCCGTCGTGCATGCGGTAGTCCGTCAGGCGCGCGTGGCGCCGGACGCTCGGGCGCCGCCGCGCGGTCCCGAGGTAGGCCTCGGTCGCGACGGCGTCCTGGTGGTAGGAGAGCCGGTCGGCCGCGAACGCCAGCAGCTCGACGAGCATGACGTGGACGTCGGCCGGGTTGCGCTCCGTCCACCCCGGCATCGTCTGCGCGAGGCGGTCGAGCATCAGCCGCCGGAAGCTCGCGTAGTCCTTGGCGAGATAGTCGATCCGCGGGACCGGCCACGCCTCCGGCGGGCACTGCGCGGGCTCCCGGCAGTCGAAGTCGGTCGGGCAGTCGACCTTGAACGAGAAGCCGATCTCGGACAGCAGCGGGTCGAACCCCGGCGCAGGCGGCGCGCTCGGCGAGGTCGACGCGACGAGGCGCAGCGTGTAGGTCGAGAAGTCGCCCGACGAGTCGGCGCGGACGACGAGCGAGAACTCCTTGTCCTGGGCGCCCAGCGCGTCGACCACGGCCTTGTCGCCGGCGTCGAGCTCGACGGTCTGCGGCTGGTCGGCGCGGAACGCGTTCGCGACGGCCACCGCGACCCGCACGCCGCCGTCGATGCGCACCTGCGCGGCGCCGATGCCGGGCGGGAGCGTCGCGAAGCACCGCACGAGCAGCGCGCGCTTCGACGGCAGCACCTCGACCCAGTCGATCCCGTTCGGCGACCGCGGGATCGGCTTGGCGCGCAGGTGGTCGCGCCGGGCGTCGCCGGGGCAGAAGAGCTGCGTCGCGGTCACGTCACCTCCTGGCGGAAGCGCTCCTCGCGGCGCTCGCCCGTCGCACGCAGGGCGTACGTCACCTCGACGATGAGCGCGCTGCCCTCGCTGCGCGCGTCGACGCGCTCCACCTCGACGATGTGGCCGAGCGTCTCCTGAAGCGCGCCCTGGACGAGCAGGCCGGTCGTCGCGCCGATGTCGGCGTACGCGGGCTCGTGGACCATGCGCAGCAGGCCGGCGCCGAACGACGGGCGGTTGACGCGCTCGCCGGGCGCGGTGAAGAGCACCTGCTCGACGAGGTCCCGGACGTGCTCGGGCCGCGTGGCGTCCGCGGTCCGCCCGCGCGCGTCGATCCGGAACGGGAAGGCGACCTCGGTCACTGCGCGCTCGCCCTCACCTGCGTCACGAGCACGTTCGGGGCGCCCTGCGGGATCTGCTCCGCGCTCTGGCACATGCCGCTGCTGGTGCGGACGAGCGCGGGGTTGCCGCCGATCCGCACCCGCCCCGCCGGGACGAGCCACTTGATCGTCATGCACGGCTGCGGCTTCGTGCCGGTGCCGATCGGCACCTGGAAGGGGCACGCCGCGACGGTGAACGCGTCGGGCAGCGTGTGGACCGGCTGACCCCCCGCGAGGACCCGCGGCGACGAGGGGATGCCGGTCGCCTGGCCGCCGTGCGTGCAGATGATCTGCGCGCCGGCCTGGATGAGGTGGCCGGGCATGTCAGATGACCTCCAGGGCGCCGTTGTTCATCGACACGGACGCGGGCGTGAGCTTCACGCTCGCCGCACCGTTCTTCAGCTCGATGCCGCTCGCGTCGAAGACGAGCGACAGCGGCGTCGCCACGACGGGTGGCATGACCTCGATCGTGAGCCCTCCCGCGCCCGGCAGGTCGTCGAGCTTGAGCGTCACGCCGTCCGTCTTGAACACCTTCGTCGTCGGCAGCGCGGGCATCGCGGGCGACTCGCCGAGCCCCCAGAAGCAGCCGGACCAGATCGGGTGGTCGGGGTCGCCCGCCTCGAACTCGACCCAGACGTTCGCCCCCACGGGCGGGACGGCGAAGAGCCCGACCGAGCTGCCGGCGTACGGCACGCACGGCATCGCCCAGCTGAGTCGGCCGTCGCCGAGGACGGCGGGCACCTGGACCTGGATGCGGCCCTGCTGCTGCGGGTCGACGTTGTTGGCGACGGTGCCCCGGTACTTGCCGTAGAAGGTGCTCACGGGATCACCGCCGGGACGGTCGATCCGTGGCCCTCGCGCGCCAGCTCGAAGGTCTGCTGGTAGGAGCCGGGCTTGAGCTCGTGGGTGACCTTCTTGACGTACCAGAGCCCGTCGTGCTGGTAGCCCGCACCGCGGACGCCGACGAGCGCACGCGGCTCGAGCACGCCGCCGTAGCGGGCGGCGTCGAGCGAGCCCTCGACCGTCACCGCGTCGGCGGCGGCGTCGGTCGTGCCCTGCGCCCGCGCATAGGCCTGCGTGACGTTGACGCCCGACTCGCGGCTCTGCGTCGTGCGGACGTGCGGCTGGTTGACCATCCACACCGGCTGCGTGGCGAGCGGCGGGCGCAGCGGCGCGAACGTCTTGACGGGGAGCGCGGTGCCGCTGAGGCTGTCCTGCACCTGGCCGTCGACCTGCGTCGGCTCGAGCGCGTTGGTGCGGAAGGCGCCGAGCGTCGCATTCGTCTCCGCGCCCATGTTCACGGTGATCGCGCGCTGCGGGATGCCCACGCGGACGGACGGCCCCCAGTACGCCCGGTTCGTTCCGGGAAGCGGGCCCGGAACGATGTAGAAGACGTAGCCGAAGCGCCCGGCCATCTCCTGCAGGTAGGCGAGGTCGGTGCCCTGCTGGACCGGCGTGCGCTGGATGGGGATCGGCACGTCGATCGACGGCGGCGGCAGCACCATCGGCACCAGGCCGTACGTGGCGTACATCGCGATGAGCTTCAGCGCGATGACCATCTCCGGCTGGGCCGGGTGCTCCACGGACTTCTCGTGGAGGTCCATCATCAGCGAGACGTCCTCGCCGGTGATCGTCACCTTCGCCCGGCCGGGCCTGTCGCCGGGCTCGAGCTCCTTGTTCGTGATGATGCCGTCCATCAGCACGCGCGGGACGACGCCGACGGTCGCCATGAGGATCACCCGGTTCGTCGTCTTGAGCAGCGGATCGACGGCGAGCGGGTAGTCGAGCGCGCCGAGCGGCCCGCCGCGCCCGGCGCGGAAGGTGACCTGGAAGCCGCTGCGCCCGGTGTCCTGCTGCGTGACCTTCACCTGCTCGATCGACTCGGCCAGCAGCGGGTGCGCGGGCACCGGCACCGTCGGGCCGACGAGCAGGGTGAGGTGGATCCCGAGCAGGCTCATGGCTGGGGCAGCGGGATCGTCAGGCGGCGCCCGGGCTGCTCGAGCTCCGCCGGGTCGAGGGCGTCGTTGGCGTCGCAGATGCGCCAGTAGTGCTCGGGATCGCCGAGCGTCCGGGCGGCGATGATGTCGAGGCGCTCGCTCGGCGCGACGGTGACCTCCGCGAGTGGCTGGAGCGCGCTGCCGGGCAGGAGGAAGCGGCGGCGCTTGTAGGCGACCGTGCGGCCGTCCGGCAGCGTGAGCGTCGCGTCCTCGAGACCGGCGTAGCGGCTGAGCGGATCGAACATCAGCGGCCTCCCAGCCGGGCGCCGCCGGCGACGTCGGCGAGGTTGGCGGCGGAGCCCGCGGTCGCGAGCGCCTCCTTGGTGATCTGGTGCGCGAGGAAGAGGCCGTAGCCGGGGTGCGTGATCTGCAGGTCGCTCGTCGACAGCACCCGCAGGCCGAGCGAGACCTTCGCGCGGATCGGGTTCAGCGACGCGTCGTAGGCCTCCTCGGCGATGGTGAACTCCTGCACCTTCACCGGCACCGCGCGCTTCGGGCCCCAGACGAAGACCGTCAGCGGCGCGGACGGCGGGATGATCTCGATCGTGCCGGCCGCGAGCAGGACGGTGTTGGCGATGGTCAGCGCGCTCTTGGGATAGACGAGCATCTCGAGCGCGCTGAGCTGCGGGTACACGCCGTGCTCGCGCGCGGACGGCTCGTCCTGCTCGAGCCGGTCCGTCGCGTCGAGCTCGATCTCGACCTTGATCGTCTCTTGTGGCGGGCCCTTCAGTCGCAGCGCCTCGGACCGGTCCGCGCCCTCGCCGCCCTCGCTGCCCTGCGGGGCGATCGTCCGCTCGAGCGTGTCGGGGTTGTACTGGAACACGATCACGCTCGCGACGGGGTTGAACAGGTCGAGGCCCACGATCGCGCCGCGCATGGTCCGCGGGGAGAGCGGGGTCGCCATCAGCCGCGCCCCCCTTCCGCGAGCGCCTGCTCGGCCATGCGCCGGAGGCCGTGGTCGGGCCCTTCGGCGGCGAGGCGGTGCAGGTCGCCCGCGAACCGCGCCGGGTCGGTCATCGCGGCGGCGGCGATGCCGGCGCGGACGCGCTCGCGGTCGGTGGAGCGGAGCGCGGTCACCACGACGCCGATCGCCTCGGGCGAC
>DATMVH010000526.1:0-4580 GCA_035563395.1 Solirubrobacteraceae bacterium | reverse complement strand
GAGGTCCTCGATCAGCAGCCGGTCGCCGAAGCCCTTGCGCAGGTGGTCGGCCTCGATCACCGTGCCGCCGAGGCGCTGCCCCGCGGGGATGTGGATCTGCACGGAGTCGAGCCGGACGTTGCGCTCCTCGGCGAGCAGCCGCTCGTAGTTGCTCAGGCGCGCCTTGGCCTTCTTGCGCCGGCCCTTGGGGTTCTCGCGCACCCACTCGAGCTCGCGCTCGATCGTGCGGCGGCGGGCGGACTCCTGGCGCTCCTCCTGCGCGAGCCGGGCCTGCTTCTGCTCGAGCCAGCTCGAGTAGTTGCCCTTGAAGGGCAGCCCATGCCCGCGGTCGAGCTCGAGGATCCAGCCCGCGACGTTGTCGAGGAAGTAGCGGTCGTGGGTGACGGCCACGACCGTGCCCGCGTAGTCCTCGAGGTGCTTCTCGAGCCACGCCACGGACTCGGCGTCGAGGTGGTTCGTCGGCTCGTCGAGCAGCAGCAGGTCCGGCGCGGAGAGCAGCAGCCGGCACAGCGCGACGCGGCGGCGCTCGCCGCCCGACAGCGTCGTCACGTCGGCGTCCGGCGGCGGGAGGCGGAGCGCGTCCATCGCCTGGTCGAGCTGCGTGTCGAGGTTCCACGCGTCCGCCGCGTCGATCTGCTCCTGCAGGCGCGCGAACTCGTCCGCGGTCTCGTCCGAGTAGTTGGCGGCGAGCTCGTTGAACCGGTCCAGCAGGCCGCGCAGCTCGGCGACGCCGTCCTCCACGTTCCCGCGCACGTCCTTGCTCGGGTCGAGCTGCGGCTCCTGCTCGAGCAGCCCGACGGTGGCGCCGGGCGCGAGCTGCGCCTCGCCGCGGTACTCCGTGTCCCGGCCGGCCATGATCCGCAGGAGCGTCGACTTGCCGGAGCCGTTGAGGCCGAGCACGCCGATCTTCGCTCCCGGGAGGAAGGACAGCGAGATGTCCTTCAGCACCTGCTTGTCCGGCGGGTGCGTCCGGCTCAGCTTGTACATGGTGAAGATGTATTGGCTCGACATCGCGTCGGGAGGATAGAGGCCGATCTTTGGCCAAATGTCCATGTGCCCTTCGCCGCGAAGTCCCGAAGATGCGGGCATGCGACCCCTCATCGGCGTCTTCACCTCCGAGCGGCACGCCGGTGCGCTCGGGACGCTGCAGCGCTGCGAGGGGGCGCCGGAGCCGGAGCTGCGGCTGGGCACGCCGTATCTGCGCGCCGTCGAGGCGGCGGGCGGGCTCCCCGTCGTGCTGGCCCCGGACGATCCCGAGACGGCCGTCGCGCTGCTCGACCGGCTCGACGGGGTGGTCCTCGCGGGCGGCCCGGACCTCGACCCGCTGTCCTACGGCGAGGTCGAGCGCCACGAGCTCCTCGGCGACACCAATCGACTCACGGACAACGCCGAGCTCGCGCTCGCGCGCGCGGCCGACGAGCGCGGGATGCCGCTGCTCGGCATCTGCCGCGGGGCGCAGGCCCTCTGCGTCGCGCGCGGCGGCACGCTGCGCCAGCACGTCGACGACCACCGCCAGACCGCGCCCGCGAGCGCGGCCTCGCACGAGGTGCGCGTCACCGTCGGCTCGCGCCTCGCCACGCTGACCGGTCGCGGCCGCCTCGCCGTCAACTCGTTCCACCACCAGGCCGCCGGCGTGCTCGGCCGCGGGCTGCGCGCCGTCGCGCACGCGCCGGACGGGACGGTGGAGGCGATCGAGGACGCGTCGGGCCCCTTCGTCCTCGGCGTCCAGTGGCACGCCGAGGCGATGGTCGACCGGCGCGAGCACTTCGCGCTGTTCGCCGGGCTCGTCGACGCCGCCGCGCGCCCGCGGCTGGCGCTCGTCGCCTGACCGTCGCCGCCGTCCGCTGCCATCCTTGGGGCGTGGCCGCGTCCGCTCCCCTCGCCATCCGCCTGCGCGGCGTCGTCAAGCGCTTCGGGTCGATCACGGCCGTCGCCGGGCTCGACCTCGACGTGCCCGTGGGCACGTGCGTCGGGCTCCTCGGCCCGAACGGGGCGGGCAAGTCGACGACGATGAAGCTGCTCACCGGGCAGGCGCGACCCGACGAGGGCCAGGCGTCCGTGCTCGGCTACGAGCTGCCCGGCGACTCCAAGCAGGCGCGCGCGCAGTCCGGCGTCGTGCCGCAGCTCGACAACCTCGACACGACCCTGACGGTCGAGCAGAACCTCGTCGTCTTCGCGCACCTCTACCGGCTCGGCCGGCGCGAGCGGCGGCCCGCCGTCGAGCGCGCGCTGGCCATCGCCAACCTCGCCGACCGGCGCGACACGCGCGTGGACAAGCTGTCGGGCGGCATGCGGCGCCGGCTGCTGATCGCCCGTGCCCTGGTCCATCACCCGCAGCTCGTGCTGCTCGACGAGCCGACGGTCGGGCTCGACCCGCAGGTGCGCCAGGAGCTGTGGGCGCTGATCGACCGCCTGCGCTCCGAGGGCACGTCGATCCTGATGTCGACGCACTACATCGAGGAGGCGGAGCGGCTCGCCGACTCCGTGGTGATCATGTCGCACGGCCGCGCGGTCGCGGTCGGCCCGCCGCAGCGGCTCATCGAGGAGCACGCCGGCGCCGAGGCCGTCGAGGTCTACGGTCCGCCGGCGCGCCTGGCGGAGGTCGAGGCGGAGGCGCACGCGGCCGGCCTCGCGACCCGGCGGACCGGCACGAGCGTCGCGCTGCTGCGGCTCAACGGCCACGCGCCCGCGGGCGACCGCCGTCCGGCCAATCTCGAGGACGTCTTCGTGCTGCTCACCGGGGAGGAGATCCAGTGACCACCGCCGCCCCGCGGGCGGCGCGGCTGCGGCGGCTCGAGCGGCCGGCGATCGCCGGCGTGCTCGTGCGCGAGATCATCAACTTCTCCTCGTTCTGGCGCTCCACGACGTTCTCGGCGACCGTCGAGCCGACGATCTACCTGCTGGCCTTCGGGTTCGGCTTCGGGTCGCTCGTCTCCGAGGTCGCCGGCTACGAGTACGTCGAGTTCGTCGGGACGGGCACGGTGGCCACCGCGGTGCTCTTCTCCTCGGCCTTCCCGGGGATGTTCTCGACCTTCATCAAGTACAAGTTCCAGCGCACCTACGACGCGATCCTCGCCGCGCCCGTCGACGTGGAGGAGCTCGTCACGGCCGAGGCGCTGTGGATCGGCGTCCGCGCGGGGACCTACGGCTGCGCGCCGCTCCTCGTCGCGCTCGCCTTCGGGCTGGACCCGTCGTGGGGAATGCTGCTCGTGCCGTTCTTCGGCTTCCTCGCCGGCTTCGGCTGGGCGGCCTTCGGGATCCTCATCGCCGCCACGGCGACGTCGATCGAGAACTTCAACTACGTCATCAGCGCCGCGCTGACCCCGCTCTTCCTCATCGCCGGCACGTTCTTCCCCATCGACGGCCTGCCGGGGTGGGCGCAGACGCTCGCGCAGCTCAACCCGCTCTACCACCTCGTCGAGCTCGTCCGCCACGCCGCCTTCGGCTTCGAGGGCGCGGCCGATCTCGTCAACCTCGGCGTGGTGACCGGGTTCGGACTGCTCATGTGGCGCCTGGCCGCGTGGCGGATGGAGAAACGGCTCATCGAGTAGCTACCGTCTCGGGGTCATGCCGCAGGTGCTGGACATCGAGCAGGCCGTCCTGCTCCTCGAGATCGAGCCGCCGTTCGACAAGCGCGACATCCAGCTCGCGCGGCGGCGGCAGGCCAAGCGCTGGCACCCGGACATCGCGCCGCCGGGCAAGCAGCTCGAGCACGAGCGGCACCTGAAGGCGATCAACGAGGCGGCCGACCAGCTCGAGCGGCTCGCCGAGGACTCGCGCGGCGGGCGCGTGACCAAGAACGCCGTCAAGGTGAGCGCGGCGGCGGCGCGCAAGCGCCGCGCGGAGGAGGGCGCCCGCGCGTACGCGGAGGAGCAGCGGCGGCGCGCCGACGCGGCCGACCGCGAGAAGCACGATCCGTTCGCCTCGCGCATGCCGGACCACTCGGTCGTCCACCGCTACGCGCGCTGCCTGTCGTATCCCGAGTGGGGCGTCGGGAACGTCAACGGCATCTACTTCACGGGCGGCGGCGACGACATCCAGCAGTGGGCGCGCGTGTCGTTCAACATCGGCGTGCGCACGGTGCCGGCGGGCTCGCTGCAGTTCGTCGACTTCTCCAAGCCCGACCCCGGCGCCGACCGCGTGCAGCGCTTCATGACCGCCGCGAAGCACGCGCTGGCCGAGGGCGACTTCGCGCTCGCGGCGCGGCGCCTCATCTACGCCCGCGACGCCGAGCCGCGCAACACGCAGGTGCTGCGGCTGATGACGCTCGCGTTCTGGCAGGCCGGCGACTACGGCGCGGCCGCCCGCGCCGTGCGCGACTGGGCGCGCGAGGAGGGGGAGCGCCCGGCGCCGCACCGCTACGCCGCGCGGATCTACGAGGACATGGGATCGCTCAGCCAGGCGGTCGACGCGTCCGAGCGCGAGACGGAGCGCGCGCCGGGCGACGGCACGGCGTGGGAGCGGCTCGGCCGCCTGCGGCTGCGGACGTTCGACCGCGAGGGCGCACGCGAGGCGCTCGAGCACGCCACGAGCGAGCAGGGCCTGCTCGACCTGGCGCTCGTGGCGAACCTGATGGGCGA
>DATMVH010000525.1:0-4557 GCA_035563395.1 Solirubrobacteraceae bacterium | reverse complement strand
CGCGCACTGTCGTAATGCGCGGTGGCTGTCGCACAAACCGGGTCCGTCCGGCGCGGTTAAGACGATGCCGGGCATGCCGCAGAACTCCTGGCGTGTGATCGTGAGCAGGAGTTGTTGTTGCCGCCGAGCCTGCGTGAGTGGCTGGCCGAGAGCCATCTGGCGTGGTTCGTGCTCGACGCCGTCGAGGCGTTCGACCTCGGGCCGTTCTATGCGTCTTATCGCCAGGACGGGTGGGGTCGCGCGGCGCGTGACCCGGTGATGATGCTGGCGTTGTTGCTGTACGCCTACGCGGCCGGGAAGCGGTCGTCGCGGCGGATCGAGCGGCGCTGCGAGGACGATGTCGCGTTCCGCGTGATCACCGCCAACCGGGTGCCCGACCACACCACGATCGCGCGCTTCCGCGTCCGCCACGAGCGCGCGATCGCCGGTCTTTTCGCCGACGTGCTGCGGCTCTGTGGCGACGCTGGACTGGTGCGCGTCGAGGTGATCGCCGTGGACGGGACCAAGGTGCACGCCAACGCGTCGCATCACGCGACGCGCGATTACGCGCAGAGAGCGGGCGCGGGTGACGATCACGCGATGCAACGCCGCGTTGATCTGGCGATTGCCGCCCTGGTCGAGCCGGTGGCGCTGCGTGTTGCCCGAGCTGGCTGGGATCGGCGCCACGCCGGCGGCGCGGGCGAGCTTGGCCGACGTTGAGAAGCGCTGGGCGCCCGCGATCTCGCCGACGTGCTTGGCGGCGATCAGCGGCCCGAACCCCGGCTCGGTGAGCAGCTGCGGCGCAATCTGCTCCAGCAGGTCGGTGATTTCGCGCTTGAGCCGGTTGATCGCGAGCGTGAGCTCGCGCAGACTGCGCAGCTCCTCGCGCGCGATCCGGACGCGCATCGTCTGCTCGGCGCGGGCGAGCCGCCGGCCGATCCGCGTGCTCCACTTCGTCGAGAACAGGGCGCCGCCCGGCAACCGCAGCTCAGGCCACAGATCGTGCAGATTCCACAGCAGGGTGCTGTTGAGCTCGACGCGATGGCGGACGGAGTCGCTCACGGTGGTCGACGAGCAGCCGCAAATCCAGCTCCGGCCCGTCCAGCTGCGCGGCCGGAAACGACTCCAAGCGGTCCTGCAGCGCGGCGCGCGCGACGTTAAGCGCGTCGATCGGGTCCGATTTGCCGCGCTGGCGGGCGCTCTTGCGTGCCTTCGCCGTGAGGTGCGTCGGGATCCGCAGCACCCGCTCGCCGCGCTCGATGAGAAACCGCTCGAGCGCCCCGGACACGTGCCGGCAGCCCTCATGCGCCCACGCGCGGTCGACGTCGAGCCCGCGCGCCCACTGCAGCAGCGCGCCGAACCCGCGAGGGCCGACCGCGACCGTCTGCTCGCCGAGCACTCGCCGGTTGGCGCTGCAACCGCGGCGATCGTATGCGAACGCTTGTGACTGTCCTCATGCATTGACGAAGACGGACGCCTCGGCGCCGCCACAGCGCCATTTCCAGCGACAGCCTCGAAGAGAGTCAGCTCGCCGCCCGGTCGGGACCTTCTCCTCCGCGTCGGACGTCACCGACGACGCGAACAAGACAGCAAGCCTCCAAGCAGAAGCAGCGGCTGCCTACGCCAGGAGTGCTGGCTCGTGTGCCGATTCGTCGATCACGCGGCGCAGCGGCCTATGAACCTGGTGGCCGGTACGTTGCTGCGGCGGCCTTCCGCATAGCCTCTTGGGCCTCGTCCATGTCGAGCAGAACGGTCGTCTCGACCTCCGACAACGCCCCGCCGGCGCCGACGGCCATCGCCAGCGCCGCCGCCGACGCGTTGTCGGGCGCCTCCATCAGGAAGACTCCGTCAAACTCGCCGAAGGCGTACCAGAAGCCCAAGAGCTTGCCGCCAAGTGACTCGGCCACCTCCCGCGCCGCCGCGCTCCTGTCCTGTGGCTGAGCAAGCAGCGCCTTCATGGCGTCCGTCGTGTAGCTGAAGCGGCCCAGGTAAAGCGGCATGGAAGGCCTCCACCCGACTCGAACTGTTAGGACGAAGCGATCCTCGCGCATCACCGATGAGCCAGCAAGGCCGCTCGCCGGCGGTTCACGCGACCACGTCGATCAGTGCCGCTCTCGCCTGCTACGAGCCGTCGGGCCGGGGCGCTCCCGACTCGTTCTGTGCGACTCGAGCCCGGCATGGCTGCGGTCGCACCGGCATGCGCGCTGGCGCTCGGGCGACGAAGCAGTAGTCGGCTTCTGCGCCGAGCCAGTGACCAGGCATTCGGCGGGAAGCTCCGAGCTCGTCTTCGAGCCCGAGGAGGGGTCATGACCGAGCTGCTGCTCGATGCCGCCGGCCGTCGTCGCTTGCCGGCAACGCTGCCGGGGTTTCATACCGGGCGCCCGCCGCGGAACAAGGGGATCCGCTATCCGGCCGATCCGCCCACGGTGGAGGAGATAGTCGCCGTGATGCGCACGGCCGGCGATGACCGTCATGGCCGTCGGCTGCGTGCCCTGATCGTGGTGCTGTGGCGAGCGGGGCTCCGCATCCCCGAAGCCCTCGCTCTCAACGAGTCCGACCTCGACTCCCGTCGTGGCTCCCTGCTTGTGCGCCGCGGAACGGGCGGGCGCCGCCGCGAAGTCGGGATGGACGAGTGGGCGTGGGAGCAGCTTGAGCCGTGGAGCGCCCTGCGGCTCGAGCTTCCGGTCGGCCCGCGTTCTGGGTCTCCTCGCTGTTTGGGGGTGACGCGGTGACGACGCCGCGCCGATGTGGCTGTTCGTAGCGCGGTTCGGGCGGCGCGTGAAGTTCGCGGAGGTTGCGCAGAGCTCAGCGACGCGCCGCCGTCCTCGACAGCGGGCTGCTGGCTGCTTGAAGGTCAGCGGCTCGCGAGGAGGACGACGTGCGCGTCACAACGGCATTCAACAATCTGCTCGGGCTCCCGGGCGCGTCGGTCAGCGACGTCTGCTTCAGCGCCGAGGCGGTCGTGGTGTCCGTCCGCTTGCGGCGGCGGCGCCGGGTCTGCGCGGGCTGCGGCCAGACCGGTCGGTGGCTACAGATCCACGACCGGCGGGTCAAGCGCTGGCGGCATCTGGACCTGGGCGCCAGCCGCTGCATCATCGAGTCCGAGCTGCGGCGGCTGCGCTGCCGGACCTGCGGCGTGCATCTTGAGCCGGTGCCGTGGGCGCGCCCGGGCGCGGCGCACACGCGTGACTTCGAGGACGTCGTCGCGTGGCTGGCGCAGCAGATGGCCAAGACCCCGATCGCCGGGCTGTTGCGGATCGCCTGGGACACCGTCGGGCGGATCGTCGAACGCGTCATCGCCGATCGACTCGACGAGCGACGGCTCAACGGCCTGGTCGCCATCGGCGTCGATGAGATCAGCTATCGCCGCGGTCAGCGCTATCTGACGTCGGTCGTCGACCACCGCGCCGGGGCGATCGTGTGGTGCGCGCCGGGCCGCAACGCGCAGACCTTGCAGGCGTTCTTCGACGAACTCGGCGACCGCACACGGTCGCTCCGGGCCGTCTCGATCGACATGTCCGGCGGCTATGAGAAGGCCATCCGCGACAACATCCCCGTCGCCGAGGTCTGCTTCGATCCCTTCCACGTCGTCCGGCTCGCCCAGCGCGCCGTCGACCAGGTCCGCCGCGACGAGTGGAACGCCCACGAGCGCTCCCACACCCCCAAGGGCCGCTGGATCAAGGGCACCCGCTGGTCGCTGCTCAAGGCGCCCGACAAGCAATCGGTGCCGCAGCTCGCGCTGCTCGGCGAGGTCTCGCAGGCCAACAAGGCGCTCTACCGCGCCTTCCTCCTGAAGGAGGAACTGCGGTTGCTCTACCAGCTCGACGATCCGCGGCTCGCGCCCGCGCACCTCGACGGCTGGCTGGCGTGGGCGACCCGCTCGCGCCTGGCGCCGTTCGTCCGACTCGCGCGCACGATCCGCCGCCACCGCGCCGGCATCCTCGCCGCCATCCGCCTCGGGCTCTCCAACGGCCGCCTCGAAGGCCTCAACAGCCGCATCCGCCTGATCAGCCACCGCAGCTTCGGCTTCCACTCACCCGCACCGCTCATCGCCCTCGTCTATCTCTGCTGCGCCGGCATCACCATCGAGCTGCCGCGGTGACTTTCACCCCCAAACGAACCGGAGCACCGCACTTCGAGGCAGGAGAAGCAGGGCCGAAGCGTCCGTGTCGGTGTCGGAAAGTACGATTGCGAGACAACACGGCGAGGAATCGCCGGCTCGGCCCGGCGCCGCCATGCGAGCGCTCGAGCGGCCGCGGCGGAGACGGTCTGAGATCCCCACGTTCCCCTCTGAGGCCCACGAGCGCCCTCACCGCGAAAGATGACGTCGGAGCGCGCGCTCGTGGCGCAGCTGCGCCCGCCGGTCGTGACGGAGCTGGCGCAGCCGGGCCGCGTCGAGGTGGCGTGCCGCCGCGCGTTCAACACTCGGTCGCGGCGGCGTGCGGGGATCGGTGGGAACCGCGCGCACGAGCCTCCGGTCGCGCTCGAGCTGGGCGGCGACGCTGCGGACGTGCTGTGCGTGGGCGGCCGGGTCCTCGCGAGCGAGTCGGGTGAAGGCGTGTGGGCTGAGGCCGACGC
>DATMVH010000524.1:0-7543 GCA_035563395.1 Solirubrobacteraceae bacterium | reverse complement strand
GTGCCGGGCATCATCGTGACCCGCACCGATCTGCGCCGCGAGGCGGGGCCGTGGGCGCCGACCGTCGTCGCGAACCTCGTCCGCCCGCTGCTGCTCGACGTCGCCGCCCGGCTGGAGCGGCCGCCCGCGCGCCTGATCGTGTCCGGACTGCTCGAGCAGGAGGCGCCGGGAATCGAGCGCGCCTTCGCCGCCCGCGGCCTCGCCACGGCCGCGCGCCGCACCGCCGGGACGTGGGCGGCGCTGCTCCTGACCGAGTAGCCTCGGCGCTCATGGCCTGGAACGTCCTCATCCTCGGCGGCGGGTTCGGCGGCCTCACGGCGGCGCGGCGCCTGGAACGCAGGCTGCCGCCCCACAGCGCGAAGGTGACGCTGGTCAACGACGTCAACTTCATGCTCTACACGCCGCTGCTCCCCGGCGCCGCGGGCGGGACGCTCGAGCCTCGCCACGTCGTCGTGCCGCTGCGCGAGGAGCTCCGCCACACCGACCTGCACCTCGGCCACGTCCGCGGCGCCGACCCGTCGCGCAAGGTCGTGCACGTGCGGTCCTTCGGCGGGCGCGAGGAGGACCTGCCGTACGACCAGCTCATCGTCGCGCTCGGCTCGACGTCGCGCACGCTGCCGGTCCCCGGGCTCGCCGAGCACGCGATCGGCTTCAAGACGCTGTCGGAGGGGATCGCGCTGCGCAACCGGCTGCTGCAGACGCTGGAGCAGGCCGAGGCGGAGGACGACCCGGCGGTCCGCCGCGAGCTCCTGACCTACGTCTTCGTGGGCGCGGGCTACGCGGGCGTCGAGGGCTTCGCCGAGCTCCAGGACTTCGCCGCGGACACGATCGAGCGCTACCCGCGCGCCCGGCTCGACGGCGTCCGCTTCGTCCTCGTGGAGGCGCGCGAGCGGATCATGACGGAGATCCCGCCGTCGCTCGCGGCGTTCGCGTCGGCGGAGCTGCGACGGCGCGGGATGGAGATCCGCACCGGCACGACCGTCGAGCGGGTGACGGACCGCACCATCGAGCTCTCGGACGGCGACGTGGTGCCGACCCGCACCGTGGTGTGGACCGCGGGCGTGAAGCCGCATCCCGTCGTGGCGCAGCTGGGGCTGCCGCTCGACGACGGCGGCCGCATCGCGGCCGACCGCTACTGCCGCGTCCTCGGCCGCCGCGACGAGTGGGCGATCGGCGACGCCGCCGCGGTCCCCGACCCGGCCGACAGGAATCGCCCGTCCCCGCCGACGGCGCAGCACGTCCTGCGCCAGGGCAAGGTGGTCGGCGACAACGTCGCGGCGGCGCTCGGCGGCGACGGCCGCCGCCTGCGGCCGTTCCGCTACCGGACCTTGGGCGTGTTCGTGGACATGGGCCGCAACCGGGCGGTGGCGAGCACGCTCGGGATCAAGTGGAGCGGCTTTCCCGCGTGGTTCCTGGCGCGCACCTACCACCTCGCGCTCATGCCCGGCAACGCCCGCCGCACGCGGCTGCTGCTCGACTGGACCGTCGGCCTCCTCTTCGGCCGCGACTCGGCCGAGCTCGGCCAGCTCGGGCACCCGCCGTCGCTCGCGGACACCGAGCTGCACGCCCAGAGCGGCGGCGGGACGAGCGCCGACGGCACCGCGCCCGACCGCGCGGCGCCGCCGGTCATCCCGGCCTCCTAGCGCTCGAGCAGGTCGCGCAGGCCCTGGTCGATGAACGCGGTGTCGACCGGGTTCGCGCCGCCACCCGCGAAGTGGCCCCACACGCCCGGGATCACGCGGAGCTCCGCGTTGGGCATGTGCTGGACCTCGTACGCGTTGTCCTCCGGCGGGAAGTAGAGGTCCTTCTCCGCCGGCATGACGATCGCGTCCGCCTCGATCGAGGCGAGCGCGCGCTCGAACGAGCCGTCGAAGCCGGGCGTCTTGCCGATGTTCCCCGCCTGCCAGGTGCGGAGCATGGTCAGGAGGTTGTTCGCGTCGCGCTCGTCGAGGAAGAAGCCCTCCCAGAAGTCCACGAGGAAGTCCTCGAGCGAGGTGTGGAGGGTCTCCCGCCAGCGCTCCTCCATGTAGAACGCCTGCGAGAAGCCCCAGCCGGCGTACACGCGGGCGGCCGCACGGAGGCCGCGGGTCGGCTGCTCGTCGTACCAGCCGTACTGCCACGCGGCGTCCGCGGTGAGCGCCGCCTTCACGCCCTCGAGGAAGACGACGTTGTGCGGCGCGGTCCGCGCGGACCCGCAGAAGGGGAGGATCTTGGGGACCATCTCGGGATGCGAGACGGCCCACTGGTAGGTCTGGCCGGCGCCCATGGACCAGCCGGTCACCGCGACCAGCCGCTCGATGCCGAAGTGCTCCGTGACGAGCCGGTGCTGGGCGCGGACGTTGTCGCGCACGTCGATGTCCGGGAACCGCGCGCGGTCGTACGGCGGCGGCGTGTTGCTCGGCGACGACGACAGCCCGTTGCCGAGCATGTTCGGCACGATCACGCAGTACGTCGCCGGGTCGAGCGTCATGCCCTCCCCGATCAGCCACTCGTTGTCCCAGTGGCGGCCGGAGTACCACGTGGGATAGAGGATGGCGTTGTCCTTCGCGGCGTTCAGCGTGCCGTAGGTCTTGTAGGCGATCCACGCGCCGCGCAGCGTGGCGCCGCTCTCCAGCGTGAAGTCGCCGAGGTCGTAGGTCTCGTAGTCCGTCCGCGACGCGGTCATGGGAACGCCACCGATCCCTGGAGCAGCAGGAACCCGAAGATCCACGCCGTCGCGATGCCCTCGACGATGGCGACGATGCCGGTGATCCGCGCCACGGGCCGGCCGAGCGCGAGCAGCAGGAAGAAGAGGAACCACAGGACCGCCCAGGCCAGCCAGTCGATCCCGAGCCAGATGTTCGCGTCGTCGCCGCCGGCGTCCTTGAACGTGTAGTAGCCGGCCGCGACGGCGGTGACCGCGACGAAGAGGCAGTACCAGCCGAACGCCCGCCCGTTGACGCCGAGGAACGTGTTGAGCGCCACCCAGAGATAGGTGAAGGCGAACAGGAGGATGAACCCGCCGCCGCGGATGGAGGCGAGGTCGCCGTCCTGGTTGCCCTGGATCAGCAGCGTGCCGGCGCAGACGATCCCGACGAAGCCGGTGAAGAGGTTGATCACGGTCACTTCGCGGTTCTCGAGCAGCGTCGGGTCCGCGGCGGCGGGGGTGTCGTCGCCCGCGGGCGCGAGCGCCGCGGCGCGCGCCTGACCGACCAGCCAGATGCCGTTGACGATCAGCACCACGCCGACGTAGAGCAGCATCACGCCGAGCAGCATCGGCTCCTCCTTCCGGGTCGGGCCCGGGAGCCGTCGCGGGCGGCTCCCGGGCGTGCGCTCAGTGGCTGAGCACCCATGGCGGTGTCGGCGAATGGCCGTGCGGCATGGGGCGGCCCTGCTTCGTGCGCGCGACCTCCGGCTCGTGCGCGCTCTTCTCCTCGCGGTCGAGCGCGCCGCGCAGCGGCTTGGCGAGCAGCCTGAGCCCCGGAGGCGAGAACACGCGCCGCGCGGCCGTCCCGCAGGCCGGGCAGGTGGCGGGCGCCGCGGCGTCCGCCACCGTCCGGACCACGTCGAAGTCGCCGCACCGCGCGCAGGTGAACGCGTAGATGGGCATCGCCGGCTCAGCTCGACTTCGCCGCCGACCCGCGGTCCGCGCTCTGAGGGCCGTCGGCGTTCGGCCGGATGTCGAAGTCGAACATCGCCGTCGGCAGGTACAGCGAGCAGCACGCGTTCGGGATGTCCACCACGCCGGAGATCCGGCCCTCGATCGGCGCCGAGCCGAGCAGCAGGTACGCCTGCTCGCCCGAGTAGCCGAACTTCTTCAGGTACTCGATCGCGTTCAGGCACGCGCGCCGGTAGGCGACGGTCGCGTCGAGGTAGTAGTTCGTGTCCGTGTCGTGGTCGACGGAGACCCCGATGAAGGTGAGGAACTCGCTGTAGCGCGGCTCGACCCGGCCGGGGATGAGGATGGGGTTCGTCGAGACCCCGTACTTGTTCATCCCGTCCTTGATCAGGTCGACGCCGAAGTCGATGAACCCGCCCATCTCGATCGCGCCGCAGAACGTGATCTCGCCGTCGCCCTGGGAGAAGTGCAGGTCGCCGCCGGAAAGCAGCGCGCCCTCCACGTGAACGGGGTAGTAGACGCGGCTGCCGCGGGTGAAGTTCTTGATGTCGTGGTTGCCGCCGTTCTCGCGGGCGGGCACGGTGCGCGCGCCCTCCCGCCCGACGCGCTCGAGCTCGGCGCCGCTCAGCGTGCCGGCGAGGACGCCCTCCGGGATCGGCGGAAGCGCGAGCGGCGGGACGCGCTCGGGATCCTGGTCGATGAGCGCCTGCTCGCGCCGGTTCCACTGGGCGAGCAGGTCGGCGGACGGCGCGGTGCCGAACAGCCCGGGATGGGTGATGCCCGTGTAGCGGACGCCGGGGACGTGGCGCGACGTCGCGTCCTGGCCGTGGAAGTCCCAGATCGCCTTGTAGGCGTCGGGGAAGTAGTCCGTGAGGAAGCCGCCGCCGTTCACCTTGGCGAAGATGCCGGTGTAGCCCCAGCCCTGCCCGGGCGCGTCGCCGTACTCCTGCGGCGGCTGGCACGGGCCGAGGTCGAGGATGTCCACCACGAGCAGGTCGCCCGGCTGCGCGCCCTCGATCGCGATCGGCCCGCTGAGCATGTGCGCCACCGTGAGGTCGACGTCGCGCACGTCGTTGGAGTCGTCGGTGTTCTTGAGCTGCGCGTCGGTCCACTCGCGGCACTCGACCCGGAACTCGCTGCCCGGGTTGACCGAGGCGGCGGGCGGGACGTCCGGGTGCCAGCGGTTGTGGCCCGGAACGGCCTGATCGCGCATGGACTTCGACTGGTCCACGCTGAAGACGACTTCGGGCATGGGTGTGTCCTCCCGTCGGAGCGGATGTCGTGGCGCGCGGCGCCGTACCGGCCGAGCCGCGGGGTCTCCGGCCGGGCGCCGCGATCCGGCGGCCGGCCGCGCCTGCGCCTCGCCTCCTCGCCGGTGTTCTCGTACGCGCCGCGCCCCCCCGTCAAGGCGCGTGGCCGGCGGCCGGTGCGCGGCGCACCGGATCCTGGGCCGGGGACGGCGAAGTCGGTGCACGGTGCACACGCCCGGCCCGGTCGCCGCGTCCAGGCCGCGACTAGCATTGCGGGCCCCCATGGCAGCGGGACGCTCAGGTGACGCCACGGGCCCGGGCGCGGCCGTGAGCGCGACGACCGTCCGCGCGGGCGGGCGGGCGCGGACCGTCGGCGGCGTGGTGGCCGCGGCGGACGGGCGCCTCGGCGTGGGCCAGGTCCGCCTGCTCGTCATCATGGCCGGCGGCGCCCTCGGCACGCTGGCCCGCGCGGGCGTGGCGGAGGCGCTTCCGCACCGGCCCGGGGCGTGGCCGTGGGCGACGTTCGCGGTGAACCTGGCCGGGGCCTTCGTACTCGGCTGGCTCCTCACCCGGCTCGCCGAGCGCACCGCGCCCAGCCGCCACTGGCGGTTCTTCCTCGGAACGGGCTTCTGCGGCGCCCTCACGACGTTCTCGACGCTGCAGGTCGAGACCTTCGAGCTGGCGCGCGACGGGCACGCCGGCCTGGCCGTCGGCTATCCGGCCGCCAGCATCGCGGCGGGCATGGCCGTCGCCGTGACGGGCGTCATGGCCGCCCGGTGGGGGCGGCATTGGTAGGCGTGCTCACGTGGGCCGGCGTGGCGGTCTTCGGCGCGCTCGGCGCCGCGGCGCGGTTCCACGTCGACTCCGCCGTGTCCGCGCGGTTCCGTGGCGACTTCCCCCTCGGGACGCTCGTCGTCAACCTCACGGGCACGTTCGCGCTCGGCGCGCTGGTCGGCGGCGGCCTGACGGAGCGCCTCGCCTTCATCCTCGGGACCGGCTTCCTCGGCGGCTACACGACGTTCTCCACCTGGATGGTCGAGAGCGAGCGCCTCGGCGAGGACGGCGACGTCGTGGGACTCCTCGCCAACCTCTACCTCGCCGTGCTGCTCGGCTTCGGCGCCGCGGTGCTCGGCTGGTACGCCGGCGGGGCCGTGACGTGATCAGCGCGGGATTGAAGCTCGACGTCTACTTCGGCGACTCGCTCACCAGCGGGCGCCGCCCGGCCGGCGACGCGCTCATGGAGCGCTTCGCCGCGCACGGGATGGTGGTCTCCGCCCTCTACCGGGGCATCGAGGGCTTCGGGATCGGCCGGCGGATCCACACGGAGCGGTTCCCCGACGTCTCCACGGACCTGCCGCTCGTCGCCGAGGTCATCGACACGCGCGACCGGATCGAGGCCGTCCTTCCGGCGATCGACGAGATCGTCGACAAGGGCCTCGTGACCCTGGAGCATTCCCGGCTCGCCGTCGGGGACGACGTGTCGCGCGTCGACTTCCCGGACGGCGCCGGTAGCGCAGGGCGGCTCACGGTGTACTGCGGCCGCGGCGAGCGGTCGAGCGGCCGGCCCGCCTACCGGGCGGTCGTCGACCTGCTGCGCCGCCACGGCGCCAGCGGCGCCACCGTCCTGCTCGGCGTGGACGGGACGCACAACGGCCGGCGCCGGCGGGCCGGGCTCCTGAGCCGCAATGCGGACGTTCCGATGGCCATCGTCGCCGTGGGCTCCACGCACGTCCTGCGCGGGGCGCTGCGCGCTCTGCCCGACGCGCTCGCGCGACCGGTGGCCAACGTGGAGCGGATCGCGGTCGTGAAGCACGACGGCGACCTGCTCGAGCCGCTGCCGCTGGTCCGCGACGACGGCGACGGCGAGCCGCCGGTGTGGATCGCGCTCAGGGTCTACACCCGCCAGTCCGCGCGCACGCGCGGCGGCGCGGTCTACAGCGTGCTGACGCGCCGGCTGCGGGAGGCCGGCGCCGCCGGCGTCACGACCCTGCGGGGCGAGTGGGGCTTCTCCAGCGACGAGCGCCCGTTCGGCGACCGCTTCGGGACCCTGGCGAGTCACGTCCCGACGTCCACGGTCTTCGTCGACCGGCCGTCCAGGACCGCCGCGCTCTGGCCGATCGTCGACGAGGTCACGGCCGAGCACGGCGTCGTGACGGCCGCATTCGTGCCCGCCTACCGGGAGCGAGCGGGAACCGTCGAGCACGGCCGGCTTTCCGTGCGCTCGGCGGAAGGCGTCGCCGCGCTCGTGCGCGGCGAGGCCGCGTCGAGCGCTGCCGGGCTCCCGGCGCCGCCCGAGCCGATCGCCCTGTCCGGCGACCGTGACGAGGACCGGTGGGTGCGGTCGCTGATCGACGCCATCAGGGAGTTCGCGGCCGCGCAGGACAGGCCGCAGCCGCTCGTGCGCGTGACGCTGGCCGACGGCGAGCAGGTCTTCCTGGCGGCGGTCGACCCGCGGCCCGGCGGGGGCTTCGTGACCCTGCACCCGCATCCGGAGCACGCCTCGGACCTCGTGGCGCGCGCGGACGGAGCCCTCCTGGCGCCGAGGACGCTCATCGTCCCGGTTTCCGGGATCCGGAAGGTGGAGCTGCTCGCCCGGGCACCGCGCGGCATGCGGTCCGGCGTCGGCTTCGACCTGCCGGCGATCGACACCGGCGACGGGTCGTGAGCCTCAGAGCAGCGCGAGCGCCTCGTCGAG
>DATMVH010000523.1:0-4000 GCA_035563395.1 Solirubrobacteraceae bacterium | reverse complement strand
CCGGCCTCGCGCAGCGCGGCGACCTCGTCCGCGTTCTTGCGCTCGCGCAGGCCGGCGACGATCCCGGGGTCGAGCTCCAGCTCGAGGCCGGGCGCGCAGGCCCGCATCTGGAACGCGGCGCCCGTCGGCAGGGACGGGCCCACGAGCAGCCGGCGCGGGCCGCGCAGCACCTGCGCGAGCGCCCGCTCCGGACCGTGCTCGTCGCTCCAGCTCACGAGCTCCGCCTCGAGGTGCGAGACCTGCGGCAGGAGCATGAGAGGGACGAGCATCCGCAGCGGCCCGGCGGCGGGGACGAGCAGCCCGGTCGGGCGCTCGAGGCTCAGCAGCTCGAGGCCGGTGAGGTAGCGCAGGTCGACGGACGGGTGCACCCACAGCGCGTCGGCCCCGGTCCGGGCGATCGCCGCGCGAACGGCGTCCAGGCGGTCGGCGGGCGCGGCAGTCATGGGCGGCTGGTGACGGTACGCGCCGCCCCGAGCGCGAGCTCCACGGCCTCGTCCTCGTCCATCGCGAAGCCCTTCTCGTACTCCCTCTGCCAGCGGTCCGGTCCGAGGCGGGCGCGCGCGCCCGCGAACACGCGGTCGAGCTCCCGTTGGACGCCCGGATGGTGGCGCTCCGCGCTCCGTGCCTCGCCGGCGCCGAGGAGCCGGGCCGCCGTCACGTCATCTCCCGCGGCGGCGAGCAGCGCCGCCACTCCGCCGAGACCCTCAAAGAGGTGCGCGGCGAGGCCGTGGCGTCGTGCGTGTACAAGCTCGTCGCAGAACGCGCCCGCGCCTCCCTGGAGGTCGCCCCGGAGGAGCGCCAAGAGCCCCTCGTTGCCACTGACCTGGGCCAGCCTCACGGTGCCCGATCGGCCCGCCGCCTCCCCGACCCGGCGCGCCCGCCGCAGGGAGCGCTCGGCCAGGCCAAAGTCTCCCTCCGCAAGGGCGCGGTATGCCACCGCAGCGAGCAGCATGACGAGCTCGGGATGATCGCCCACACGGGTCAGGAGCTCGTCCGCTTCTCGTGCGTCGGGCATCCCGCTCGCCAGCGTCGGCGCCGCGACGAAGCGGCCGACGAGCGCGGCGGCGACCATGTCGTCCTCGCCGGTGCGGCGAGCCCACGTGACGGCGCTGTCGGCGATGGCGGTCACCGCCTCTTCCGAGGTGCCAAGGTATGCGGCGGCGTAGGTGAGGATGAGGCGGCTCTCTGCCTGCACGGAGGGATCGTCCACGCCCTCCAGGAGCTCGAGCGCCTGCCCGGCCGCAGCCCGGGCTTCGTCGAACCTGGCCCTCGAGTTCAGCACGTAACCCCGGCAGTTCAGCGCGCGAGCGCGCAGAGCGGGCGCGACATCGTCCGCCGGAAGGCGCAGCGCCGCGTCGACCCAGTGCTCGCCTTCCCGTGGGTCGCGCAGCCGCAGGTAGCGGTCGAAGGCGGCGGCGAGGCGCAGCGCGATCTCCGGCGCCGGACGCTCGAGAGCCCACGTCAAGGCGGCGCGGACGTTGTCGATCTCCGGCTCGAGGCGCTCGATGGCCCGATCGGAGGCGCCGCGTCGCAGTTGGGCCGCAATGTCCTCCACCACTCGCAGGTAGTGCCCGGCATGACGCTCGCGCACGGCGTCGGCGTGTCCCTGCTCGGCCAGCCGCTCGCGCGCGAAGCCGCGCGCGGTCTCGAGCATGCCGAGCCGCGAGCCGTCGCGGACGCGGCTCAGCCTGAGGAGGTGCTTGTCGACGAGCGATTCCAGCGCGTCCAGCGTGGTGTCCGTCACCTCCTCCGCCGCCTCCAGCCAGCAGCCGCCGGCGAAGACGCTCATGCACGCGAACGCCGACTGCTCCTGTGCGGTCAACAGGTCGAAGCTCCAGGCGAGCGTAGCGGTGAGCGTGCGCTGGTGGAGCGGGGCGTCGCGCGGGCCGCGCCCGAGTACGTCAAGATCGTCGCTGACGCGTTCTTCGATCGCGGCGGGCGACAGGAGACCGACGCGCCCGGCGGCGAGCTCGATGGCAAGCGGCAGTCCGTCCAAGCGATGGCAGAGCCGCCCGATCGCCGCAAAGTCGTCGTCCGACGGCGCGAACGTCGGGACGCGCGACGACACGGTCTGGACGAACAAGGCGACGGCGGCGGAGTCGCCTGCGTCCGCCGTGGGATGGGCGCCGGCCGACGGGCAGTCGAGCGGTTCCACGGTGAAACGCCGCTCACCCCGGATGCGGAGTGGCTCGCGGCTGGTCGCGAGAATCGTCACAGACGGCGCGGCGGCGATGATTCGTGCGGCGAATGGCGCGGCGTCGAGGACGTGCTCGAAGTTGTCCAGCACGAGCAGCAGCTCCCTCGTGGCGAGATCGCGCACGACCGTCTCGTCCACCGGCACGCCGGGAACAGGCACGACGTCGAGCGCGCGCGCGATCGCATCCGGCACCTGCTCGGGGCCCGCAACCTGCGCCAATGACGCGTAAGCGCCGCCACCGGCGCGCGTCTCCTCGATCAGTCGTCCCGCCTCCTGGGCGAGCCGCGTCTTGCCCACACCGGCCGGTCCGACGACGGTCACGAGCCGTGTGACCGGTTCGAGCAGGACCCGCCGCAAGTGCTCGACGTGCTCCTCGCGGCCGACTGTCCGCGTGGGCGGGAGCGGAATCGGCGTCGGACCGCGCGGTAACCCCGGCGGCACCTCCTTCTCTCCCGTGGCGAGGGAATCCGCGGCGGTCGCGCCCCGGTCGCCATCGGCCGGCGGCGTCGAACCGGCGGCGGTGACCGGCGTGGAAGTCGACAGCGCCGGCGACTGGTCGAAGATCGCCGCCTGCAGAGCCTTGAGGCGCGGGCCGGGCTCCAGACCGAGCTCGCCGGAGAGATGCGACCGAATGTGCCGATAGACCTCCAGCGCCTCGGCCTGCCGGCCGGTCCGGTACAGCACCGTCATGAGCTGCTCCGCCAGTCGCTCGCGCGTCGGGTTGGTCGCCACCATCGCTTGCAATTCCCCGACGAGCGTCGCCTCCCGGCCGAGCGCCATCGCGGCGTCGACCCGCGCTTCCACCGCCGCGCCGCGCAATTCCTCCAGTCGCCTGATCTCCGCCTGTGCGAAGCCTTCGTACGCGACATCGGCGAGGGCCGGACCGCGCCACAGAGCGAGCGCTTCCTCGAGCGCCGCCAGCGCCTCGGCCGCATCGCTCCGCGCCAACGCCCACGTGCCCTGGTGCACCAGTCGCTCGAAGCGAGCGAAATCGCACGCCACGGGCGGGATCGCGAATCGGTACCCCGCGGCGACCGTCTCCAGCGCCGGCGCGGCGTCGCCGAGCGACCGCCGCAGGCGCGACACAGTGACCGGCAACGACCGAAGCGCCTGCTGCGGCGAGGCATCGGGCCACAACGCCTCCGCCACGACCTCGGCCGACACCGGCTGCGGTGCCCGGAGCGTCAGGAGCACGAGCAGCGAGCGCTGCTTTCCCGCCGGGATGCCGACGCGACGGCCGGCGACCACAACCTCCAGCGACCCGAGGATGCCGACATCCAGATCGACCACGGCCACGGGACATTGTTCCCGACGCGCGGCGAATGTCCACGTCACCCGCCGCGCCGCTCCCCGTCGAGCTGTGGTCACGCGGGCTGCCGGCGATGAGGCGGCCCGGCACATACGCCGGGCCGCGTCTTGACCGCTCGGCGATGCGCCGGGCGCGTCGCTCGTCAGCCGCGGGTCACGCGAATCCGCTTCGTCGCGCGCGTGCGCCCGGCCGGCCCCGTGAAGCGCACGGTGAGCGCGAGCGCGGTGGGCGCACCCCTGCGCACGCGAGCCCGCATTCCCGCTCTGACGCGGAGGCGGACCGCCCGCGACCCCGCGGCCCGTAGCGATGTGCGCGCCCTGGCGACCGTGAGGCGCCCGATCGCGAGCCGCATGTCGGCGCGGCACGCCGACGCGCACGCGATCCGCGCCGTGACGCCGGACCTCAGCAGCCGCCGGAGGACCACCCGCGACGGGACCGACACGGACGCCCAATCGACCGGCGGAGGCGGCGGCGGCGGGGGCGGCGGCGGAGGC
>DATMVH010000522.1:0-2494 GCA_035563395.1 Solirubrobacteraceae bacterium | reverse complement strand
GGCGCCGTGCTGGTCCTCGGCGCCGCGGTGGCGCAGGCGACGTTCTTCGTGGCGCAGAAGCCGCTGCTGCGGCGCTACGGCAGCCTCGAGCTCACGGCGTGGGCGATGGCGCTCGGCGCCGTGATGGCGCTCCCGCTCGCGCCCGGCCTGCCCGGCGCCGTGGCGGCGGCGCCGCTCGAGTCGACCCTGGCGATCGCCTTCCTCGCCCTCGGCGCGAGCGCCGTCGGCTTCGCCGCGTGGGCGTACGCGTGCGCGCGGGTGGACGTGTCGGCCGCCGCGGTGACGCTCTACGCCGTCCCGGTCGTCGCCACCGCGGTCGGCTGGGTGTGGCTGGGCGAGGCGCCGCGGCCCGTCGCCGTGGCCGGCGGCGCGGTCGCGCTCGCCGGGGTCTTCCTCGTCACGAGCTCACGGAGAGCGCAGGCCGAAGCCGCGGAGCATGAGCAGGGCGCGGCCGCCGATCGTGCCGCGCCGCGGGAGCACGCCGAGCTGCACGCCGGCGTCGTAGGCGTCGAAGAACGCCCGCACGCGGAAGAGCCGCTCCTCGCGCAGCTCGCAGAAGAACACGACGTGCACGACGACGAAGCGGCCGGTGGCCGCGAGCCCGTCGAGCGGCCCGCGGTGCGTGCCGAGGAGCTTCGCCGGAGCGGACGCGTGCGCGCCGTCGGACAATCTCGGCCCCGTGGCGTTCAGCCGCGCGTCGGGGAAGGCTGACCACAGCTGCCGGGCGCGGCCCGCGACCCCGTCCGGGCCGCGCAGCGGGTCCTCCGTGAACGGGTCCTCGTAGTGGGCGTCCGGATCGCAGACCGCCGCGAACGCCGCGGGGTCGCGCCCGGACCACGCGCGCTCCCAGTCGTCGAAGAGCGCGTCGACGGCGCTCGCGGGGCTCAGAACTTCGCGACCCCCTCCTCGGGGGTGGACGCCTGCGCGTACAGCCGGCGCGGGATGCGCCCGGCGCGGTGGGCGAGGCGCCCGGCCTCCACGCCGAGGCGGATCGCGCGCGCCATGCCGACGGGGTCCTCCGCGCGCGAGACGGCGCTCGCGCACAGCACGGCGTCGCAGCCGAGCTCCATCGCCAGCGCCGCGTCCGACGCCGTCCCCACGCCCGCGTCGAGTATCACCGGCACGCCCGCGCGCTCGCGGATCAACCGGAGGTTGTAGGTGTTGAGCAGCCCCATGCCCGAGCCGATCGGGGAGCCGAGCGGCATCACGGCCGCGCAGCCGACGTCCTCGAGCCGGCGGGCGAGGATCGGGTCGTCGCTCGTGTAGGGCAGCACCGTGAAGCCGTCGTCGACGAGCTCCTCGGCGGCCTCGAGCAGCGCCGGCGCGTCGGGCAGCAGCGTGCGGTCGTCGCCGATCACCTCGAGCTTGACCCAGTCCGTCCCGAACGCCTCGCGCGCGAGCCGCGCCGTGAGCACCGCGTCGCGCGCCGTGTAGCAGCCGGCGGTGTTCGGCAGCAGCTCGACGCCGCAGCGGTCGAGCACGTCGACGATCGAGCCGCGCGCGGACGCGTCGATCCGCCGCAGCGCGACGGTGACGAGCTCCGTGCCGCTCGCCTCGATCGCCGTCGCGATCGCGTCGAGCGACCGGAACCCGCCCGTGCCGAGGAGGAGCCGTGAGGAGAACGTGTGCCCTCCGATCACCAGCGGGTCCGTCGTCGTCCGGTCCTGCGTCGCCGCCATCGGTCGTTCAGCCTCCCTGGATCGCGCGCAGGACCTCGACCCGCGCGCCCTCGTCGAGCGTCGTCGTGTCCCACTCCCCGCGCGGCACCACCGCGGCGTCGACCGCGACGGCCACGCCGCGCGTGCCGCCGGGGACCTCGAGCCGCTCGAGGAGCCGCCGCACCGTCAGGCCGTCGGCCACCGCCGTCGGCTCGCCGTTGAGGACGATGTTCATGCCCACGCCTCCGCGCGCGCGAAGCGCGCCGGGTCGGCCGCCGCGGCCCAGTCGGGCAGCGGCTCGCCGCAGATCGCCGCCGCGGCGAGCTCGCCCGTGAGCCCGGACAGCAGGATGCCGTTGCGGTGGTGCCCGGTCGCCCAGCAGAGGCCCTCGACCGCCCCGCGGCCGATCACCGGCAGGTTGTCGGGCGTGGCCGGGCGCAGGCCCGCGAGCAGCTCCTCCACCTCGAGCTCGAGGACGCCGGGGACGACCTCGGAGATGTCGCGGACGAGCTCGAAGATCCCGCCCGCGGTCGGCGCCGTGTCGAAGCCGCGCTCCTCCATCGTCGCGCCGAGCACGTAGCGCCCGTCCGCGCGCGGGACGAGGTAGGCGTCGGGCGTGCGGATCGTCCGCTCGACGAGGCCGGAACCGCGCGGATCGCGCAGCCGGAGCACCTGCCCCTTCACCGGGCGCACCGGCACGGCGGACTCGGGCGGCAGGCCCTCGAGCCGCGCCGCATGCGCCCCGGCCGCCACGACCACCGTTTCGGCCGCGACGAGCGTGCCGTCGCGCAGGATCGCGCCGCGCACCCGGGCGCCCTCCACCCTCACGCCCGCGA
>DATMVH010000521.1:0-4356 GCA_035563395.1 Solirubrobacteraceae bacterium | reverse complement strand
CCGCCGGCGGCAGCGGCGGCTCGACCGGCAGCGCTTCCGGTGGCGGCGACGGCAGCGGCAGCAGCGACTCCGGTGGCGGCGACGGCAGCGGCACCGACGACCGCTCCGGCTCCGGGGGCAGCGACGACAGCAGCGGCTCGGGCGGCAGCGGGTCCGGCGCCGGCGACGACCGCAGCGGCGGCGACGACCGCAGCGGCGGCGACGACAGCAGCCCCTCGGGCGGCAGCGGGTCCGGCGGCGGCGGCGACAGCAGCGGCGGCGACGACAGCAGCGGCGGCGACGACAGCGGCAGGGGTCGCGGTCGCGGCCGCGGTCGCAGCGAGGACGACTGAGGCTCCCCGCCCGCGCGCCGGCCCGCCGGCCCGGACGTGGCGCAGGCGCGCCGGCGCCCCGGCAGAATCCGCCGACTTCACCTTCCGCTGACGAGGAGTCGACATGGGCGTGCTGCACGACAAGGTGGCGATCGTCACCGGATCTGCGCGGGGCATCGGCCGGGCGACCGCCGAGCTGCTCGCCGAGCACGGCGCCAAGGTGGTGATCAACGACCTCGACGGCGACCTCGCGGAGCGGACCGCCTCGGAGGTCCGCGGCGAGACGGCGGTGCACGCCGGCGACCTCACGAAGCCGGGCGCGCCGGACGCGCTCGTGGCGACGGCGATCGACGCGTGGGGCCGGATCGACATCATCGTCAACAACGCCGGCTACACGATCGACGCGCCGATCCACAAGATGAGCGACGAGGCGTTCCAGCGGATGCTCGACATCCACACGATCGTGCCCTTCCGCGTCATCCGCGCGGCCGCGCCGTACCTCCGCGAGCCCGCCAAGGTCGAGCGCGAGGAGGGCCGCGAGGTCTTCCGCAAGATCGTCAACGTGTCGTCGATCTCCGGCACGATGGGGAACGCCGGCCAGGCGAACTACGCGGCCGGCAAGGCCGCCGTCGTCGGCCTCACCAAGACGCTCGCCAAGGAGTGGGGCCAGTTCAAGGTGAACGTCAACGCCGTCGCCTTCGGCTTCATCGAGACGCGCCTCACGGCGTCGAAGGAGACCTCGAACACGATGCAGATCGACGGCCAGACCGTGCAGCTCGGCATCCCCGACCCCCTGCGCGGCATGGCGCCGATGTTCATCCCGCTCGGCCGACCGGGCCGTCCGGAGGAAGCCGCCGGCGGCGTGTTCTTCCTCTGCTCGCCGTGGTCGAACTTCGTCCACGGTCAGGTCCTGAACGTCACCGGTGGGCAGTTCACCGGCATGACGACGTAGGCTCCGGGCGCCCATGAAGCTCGTCAAGCCGTCGCACGAGGAGCGCGTCACGCCCCGCGGCGTGGTCGGCGGCTCGGAGATCTCCCAGGCGACGACCGGCGCGACGAACATCTTCATGGGCCGCTTCCGCGTGCCGCCGGGCAGCCAGTCACGTCCGCACTACCACGAGAACTGCGAGAGCGCGTTGTACATGCTGTCCGGCTCGATCGAGATCCGATGGGGCGACCACCTGGAGGAGCGGCTCGTCGTCGAGCCGGGCGACCTGCTCTACGTCCCGCCGCGGCTGACGCACGTCGTGCGCAACCGGTCCGACGCGGACGCCGCCGAGTACGTGGTCGCGCGCGACAGCCCGACGGAAGACTCGGTCGAGGTGCCGTGGGCGGAGGGCTGAGGGCATGCACCGCGACGCCCCGCTGCCGGCCGTCCGGCGACTCCTTCCCCTGCCGCACGCCGAGAGGTGACCACATGAACCGCACCGTCCCGCTCGCCTACGCCGCCGGTGCGGCGACCGTCGTCGTGCTCCAGAAGTGGCGGCCGACGCGCTTCGCCCGCATGACGGGCTCGTCCATCGCGGCGCCCGACGCGGCACCCTGGACGACGGACTTCCTCAACGCGGCGTACTTCCGCCGCGCGCCCGACGAGCGCGACATCGACGACCTCCGCCTCGCCTTCGCGATCCTCACCACGCGCTGGCACCGCCTCGGGCACCGGCGGCTGCGGGTGACCGACGCTCCCGCGTTCCACCGCGCCTTCGGCCGCGAGCGGTTCCTCGACGCGTCGCGCTCCGCGCGGGGCACGCTGAGCCGCGAGCAGCTCCTCGACGGCGCGGCGCGGCTGCACGGCGACTGGTTCCCCGCCGCGTACGCCGACGCGGAGCGCCGCGGGTGGGGCATCGCCTTCGAGGACGCGGAGGAGAAGCGCGCCTACCGGCCCGAGCTGCGGCTGCCCGAGGGCCGGCTCGGCCCGCTGACCCCTGGCAAGGCCGCGCCCGAGGAGCAGACCTGGCACACGTATCCGCCCGTCGAGGTGCCGTCCGCCGAGGGCGTCATAGCCGCCCTCTCGCGCCCGGAGACGTGGCCCGACTACGCCACGGAGCTCGGCCGCTTCACGCCTGTCCGCTCGGGTGAGCTGGCCGGCCAGACGTTCGAGATCGAGGTCGCGGCCGGCACGGAGCGCGGCCTCCCGGTCTACCTGCGCGGCTACGTGACGATCACCCGCGTCGTCTCCTCGGAGGGCCCGGACGAGCTGCGCGCGTACGTCGACGCGCTCAACGAGGGCCTCGAGCTCCACGGGCGGGACGAGCCGCCGGCCGTTCCCGACGGCGCCACCCCGGTGCTGGCCTTCGACCTCACCACGCACGAGGGCCACTTCATGGGCAGCGGGAACAACCGGCTCGTGCTGTTCGAGCAGGACGGGACTGACTACGTGCGCGCAGCGGGAACCTGGGACCCGATGCCATGGCACATCGAGCAGGCCTACGAGCGCGCGGGGCGGGAGGCGCAGCACGCCTTCTGGGGACAGGGCGCGATACGCGAGCAGAGCATGCTGCACCAGATCGCCGCGCGGGTCGGGCGGGCGGGAGCGAGCTGATGCGCGAGCTGCAGGTCGGGCCGGCGGCGGCCGCGTGATGGGCTACGACGCCGTCGTCGTCGGGAGCGGCCCGAACGGGCTCGCCGCGGCGATCACGCTCGCGGAGCGCGGGCGCTCCGTGCTCGTGCTCGAGGCCGCCGACCGCCCCGGCGGCGCGATCGCGACGGAGGAGCTGACCCTGCCGGGCTTCCTCCACGACACGTTCTCGGCCGTCTATCCGGCCGCCGCGGCCTCGCCCGTGTTCGCGCGCATGCAACTCGAGCGCCACGGCCTGCGCTGGATCCACCCGCCGTACTGCTACGCCCACCCGCTTCCCGACGGCCGCGCGGCGGTGCTTGCCCAGTCGCTGGACGAGACGGCCGCGAGCCTCGACGAGCTCCACCCCGGCGACGGCGAGCGCTGGCGCGCGTTCGCCGGCCCGTACGTCAAGCACTTCAACGCGGTGCGGCACACCATGCTCTCCGGCTTCCCGCCCCTGCGCGGGCCGGCGCAGATGATCGCGCAGCTCGGACCGCGCCGGATGGTCGACTTCGTCCGCCTGCTCTTCATGCCCGCGACCGGGATCGCCCACGAGCTCTTCCGGTCGAGCGGCGCGCGAGCGTGGCTGTACAGCTCCGCGATGCACGGGGACGTCCCGCCGCGCGGGACGGGCAGCGCGATCGCCGCCGCGTATCTCAACTTCGCCGGCCACGCGGTCGGCTGGCCGAGTCCCGCGGGCGGCGCCGCGCGGCTCGCCGACGCGCTCGTCGGCCGCCTGCGCGAGCTGGGAGGCGAGGTCCGCACGGGCGCGCGGGTGGTGCGGCTCCTCACGGACGGCCGCAAGGTCCGCGGCGCGGAGATCGACGGCGGCGACACGGCGACCGCCCCGATCGTGATCGCGGACGTCGTGCCACGCACGCTGCTCGACCTGGCCGGGGACGCCCTCCCGCCGCGCTACGCGAGCGCCCTCGGCCGCTACCGTCACGGTCCGGCGACGGTCAAGGTCGACTGGGCGCTCTCCGGCCCGATCCCGTGGGAGGCGCCCGCGGTGGCGCGCGCGGGCACGGTGCACGTCGGCGGCGACGAGCCCGAGCTGCTCGACAGCCTCGCGCTCGGCTCCGACACGCAGGTGGCCGAGCGCCCGTTTCTGCTGGTCGGCCAGCAGAGCCTCTTCGACCCCGCCCGGGCCCCGGACGGGCAGCACACGGCGTGGGCGTACACCCACGGACCGCACGGCGTCGACTGGGAAGCCGAGACGCCGCGGATGGTCGAGCGGATGGAGGAGCAGGTCGAGCGCTTCGCGCCCGGCTTCCGCGACCGCATCCTCGCGCGCCACGTGCTCTCGCCCGCGGACCTGGAGCGCCGCAACCCGAATCTCGTCGGCGGCGACGTCGGCGCCGGCAGCTACTCGCTCGACCAGGTCCTGTTCCGGCCAACGCCGTCCGTCTCGCCGTACCGGACGCCGGTGCGCGGCCTCTACATCGGCAGCGCCGCGACCTTCCCGGGCGGCGCGGTGCACGGCGT
>DATMVH010000520.1:0-2872 GCA_035563395.1 Solirubrobacteraceae bacterium | reverse complement strand
TGGGCACGGGCGTGATGCCGCCGCTGTGGGACCGCCTCGGCGAGCTCGGCCTCCCCGTCAGCCTGGTCGCCGGCGAGCGCGACGCGAAGTTCCGCGCCATCGCCGAGCGCATGGCGGCCGCGCTTCCGGCCGCGCGGGTCGTCGTCGCCCCGGGCGCGGGTCACGCGGTGCCGCTCGAGGCGCCGGACGCAGTGGCGGCGGCGATCGCCGGCGGCTGACCGGTCGGCGTCATGCCGTTCCTTCCCGCCGACCACCCGATCCCGCCCGGCCTCGAGCACGAGCGGTTCCGGATGCGCCCGATCACGGTCAACGACGTCGTCCGCGACTACGACGCCGTGATGACCAGCGCCGAGAGCTGCTCCGCCACATCCCGCTCCGCGGCCGGCCGCCGAGGGCATGACGCTCGAGTCCGACCTCGTGGACCTCGGCCGGCACCAGCGCGAGGCGCTCCCGCGGCGCTCCTTCAACTACTACGGGGTGACGAGCCCGGACGAGTCGCGGCTGCTGGGCTGCGTCGACGTCGCCCGCCGGAGAAGGAGGGCGGCGACGCCGACGTCACCTTCTGGGTCCGCGCGGACGAGCTCGGCACGGGGCTCGAGGCGGAGCCCGAGGCCGCGGTGCGCGCCTGGATCGCGCACCGGCCGTTCGCGGCCGTCCGCTGGCCGGGGCGCGACCTCTCCTGGGAGGCCTGGGACGCGCTTCCGGACCACCCGCGCTACGGCGGACAGCGCCCGGCGACGGGCGCGACGGGCGCGCGGGGGGGCGGCACGAGCAGGCGCACGAGCAGCGGCGCGGCGAGGACCATGATGAAGAGCCGCAGGGTCTGGACGGCGAGCACGAACGCCGGGTCCTCGCCGCCCCCGTCGAGCGCGGTGGCCAGCACGGCGTACAGGCCGCCGGGCGTCGTCGCGAGATACGCGTCGGCGTACGTCACGTCCGCGGTCACCACGAGCAGCCAGCCGAGCCCGGCGCAGGCGACGATCATCACGGCGATCGAGAGCACCACGGCGGGCAGCAGGCGGCGCGCCATCCGCACGGTCGCGGGCGTGAACCGCAGACCCACCTGCAGCCCGATCACCGCGAAGGCGACGTCCTGGACGAGCGCCGGGACGCCGGCGTCGCCCGCCAGACCGCTTCCGGTGAGGACCGCGGCGACGACCATGGGAAGGAGCACGCCCGCGGCGGGAAAGGGGATCGCGCGCCCGAGCCCCACGCCCACCGCGCAGGCGCCCCCCGTGTACGCGAGGTCCGCGGCGAGGCCCTCCCCGCCGCCGGCGATCGCGCCCGCGGGGCCGTCGCCGGCGCCGAGGAACAGCGCGGCGACGAGCGGCGCGACGAGGACGACGATGAGCACGCGCGCGTACTGCATGAAGGCCACGAGCCGCGCGTCGGCGTGCAGCTCGTCGCTCATCCCGATGATCCCGGATGCGCCGCCCGCGACCAGCCCGAGCAGTGCGGTGGGGCGATCGAGCCCGGTGGTGGCGGCGAGCACGAGGCCGGCGGCCAGCGAGACGGCGAGCGTGGCCGCGCACACGAGCGCGACGCCCGCCCAGCGCCCGCCGAGCCCGGTGAGCGACTGTAGCTGGAACGACGCGCCCATGGCCACGCCGACGAGCGCGAGCGACACGGTGGCAACCCGTCCCTCCACGGACAGCGTCACCGCGCCGGCGAGCGCGTGGGCGAGCCCGACGAGCAGCGCCGCGAACAGCGTGGGCGACGGCAGCCCGAGCGCCCCGACCGCGACGGAGGCGGCCGCGGTGGCGAGGGCGAGGGCGAGCCAGCGGCCGAGCATCCGCACGGCCCCCATGATGGAAGGCGCGGCGGTTAGCCTGTCGCGGTCGTGCCCGTACGGGTCGCCATCCTCGACGACTACCAGGACGTCGCGCGGCGCCTGGGGCCGTGGGAGCGCCTCGGCGACGCGGTCGATCTGACGGTCTTCACCGACCACGTCGCGGGCGACGACGCGGTCGTGGAGCGGCTCGCGCCGTTCGACGTCGTGGTGGCCATGCGCGAGCGGACGCCGTTCCCGCGCGCGCGCCTCGAGCGCCTTCCGGCGCTGCGGCTCCTCGTCACCACCGGGATGCGCAACGCCTCCATCGACCTCGACGCCGCCCGCGCCGGCGGCGTGGTGGTGTGCGGCACGCGCGCGATCACGAGCCCGACGGCGGAGCTGACCTGGGCGCTCATCCTCGCGGTCACGCGCCACGTGTGCGAGGAGGACGCGGGGATGCGCGCGGGCGGCTGGCAGCACACGATCGGCCCCGAGCTGGCCGGCCGGACGCTCGGCGTCATCGGCCTCGGCCGGCAGGGCGCCGCGGTCGCGGCCGTCGGGCGCGCGTTCGGGATGGACGTGATCGCCTGGAGCCACAACCTCACCGCCGAGCGGGCGGCGGAGGCGGGCGCGGAAGCCGTCGCGAAGGAGGACCTGTTCCGCCGCGCCGACGTCGTCTCCGTCCACGTCGTGCTCGGCGACCGCACCCGCGGCCTCGTGGGCAGGCCGGAGCTCGCGCTGATGAAGCCCACGGCCTTCCTCGTCAACACCTCGCGCGGGCCGATCCTCGACGAGGCCGCGCTGCTCGCGGCGCTGCGCGACGGCACGATCGCCGGCGCGGCGCTCGACGTCTACGACACGGAGCCGCTCCACCCCGACCACCCGCTCCGCCGCGCGCCGAACACCGTGCTGACGCCGCACATCGGCTACGTGTCGACCGGCTCCTACGAGCTCTTCTACGCCGACGCGGTGGAGGACGTCGCGGCGTTCCTCGACGGCGCGCCGGTCCGGGTCCTCACCTGACGCCCAGCAGGCCCGGGCCGGCCGGCACGCCGATCGCGCCCGCGACCGGGGTGAGCACGTCCTCGCAGCCGCGCAAGG
>DATMVH010000519.1:0-5367 GCA_035563395.1 Solirubrobacteraceae bacterium | reverse complement strand
CGCCTCGGCCGACCGGACGGCGTGCTCGGCGGCGCCGCCCGGCTCGGTGGTGCCGGCGCTCGTCTCGCTGTCCCCCGCGCGGGCGCGCCCGCGGTCGGCGCCCAGCGCCTCGATCGCGGTGCGCAGCACGACGTCGAGGAGCGCCGGACGGTCGAGGCCCGAGCCCGACGCCTCGCCGACGCGCCGGATCGACGCGTCGTGGCGGCGGCGCTCCTCCTGCAGCTCGTCGATCCGGCTCGTCAGCTCGTCGATCCGCGCCCGCCGGTCGAGCGCGAAGGCCGCGAGCACGGCGAGCAGCGGGACGATCGCCACGATCGCGTCGCCGTGCAGCCCACCGCCCGCGGCGGCGACGACGACCGCCACCGGCGTCAGGCACGCGTCGACGAGATACACCGACGCGATCACCCGCAGCTGGAGCGCCGGGGGGATCCCCCGCCCGGCCCACTCGCGGGCCGTCGAGGCCAGCAGGTCGACCGCGCACTGCGCGACCACGGCGAGCGCGACGACGCCCCAGCCGACGGCCTGCGCTCCCGGCTCGCCGGCGGCGACCAGCACGACGCTCGGCCCGACCGCCGACCACCCGTCCGCGACGGCGCTGACGGCGCGCTCGGGATGGGCGCGCCCGCGCGCCACGTCCACGAGCGCCGCGCCCGCCAGGGCCGCCGCCACGAGCAGCGGCACGCTCGCCGCCGGAAGCCAGAACAGCATCGGGACGAGGACGAGCTGGGTCGGCGACGTGTAGCCCGCGCCGACGTAGAGCCGGATCCGCAACGCCACGGCGAAGCCGACGACGAGGACGGCGGCGGTGTCCGCCTCGAACGCCCGGCCGGCGGGCGCCAGCGCCGCGAGCGCTGCCGCGGTCGCGAGGAGGAGGACGGCGACCGCGGCGTCGACGCGCCGCTCGTCGGGGTCGAGGCGCCGCGCGCGGTGCGGCCGGCGCCCGTGGAGGAGCCGCTCGACCGCCCAGTCGAAGCGTCGCTCGCGGCCCGGAGGCGACGCCGAGGTCATTCCGCGATCCTTCGGCAGCCGCGCGAGGACAGAGCGCTGACATGCGGGCTAAAGACCGCGTCCCGACCGGCCGACGGCCTTCTAATCGACCCCTCGATCCACCGCAAGGATGGTGTTGTGACGCTTTCCCGTTCCCGTCTCTGGCTGCTGTTCCCGCTCATCGTCGCCACGCTCCTCGCGACGACCGGACGCGCCGAGGCAGGCCCGATCCTCTCGTCCGCGACCGAGTGCGACGCCGAGACGCTCGAGCAGCCGTTCCTCCGCTGGGGCGACCCGGCGCGGTACTTCCTCGTGCCGAACGGCACGTTCTCCCGGGGGGCTGACGGATGGCAGGGCTCCGCGGCGCAGGTGGTCGCCGAGAACCAGCCCTACTCTAGCCACGCCTCGGAGGGCCTCGCGTCGCTGCGGATCCCCGTCGGCACGTCGGTCACCTCGCCCGCCGTCTGCATCGGCATCGAGCATCCGACCATGCGGTTCTTCGCCCGCGGCGACGGCTCGCTGCTCGACGTGCTGACCGTCGAGGTGCTGTTCGAGGACGCCGGCGGCACCGTGCACGCGCTCCCGATCGGCGTGGTCGGCGGAGCGGCCGAGTGGCGGCCGTCGGCGCAGATGCCGTTGCTCGTCAACTTCCTCGCGCTCCTGCCGGGCGAGCGCACGGCGGTCGCCTTCCGCTTCACCGCCCGCGGCGCGAACGGCGCGTTCGACATCGACGACGTCTACGTCGACCCGTACTACAAGGGCTGACCGTGCGATGACGCCGGCCGGGGCGCCGCACGGCGCCCCGCCGGCTCACGCCGGCTCGTGCTCTTCCGCCGGCGCGCGACCGCGGTCGCCCGGGCCGGCGGAGTCCGTGCGCTGCGCCCGCTCCGCGCGCTTGACGTCGGCCTCGGGATCGCGCGCGTCGGCGACGAGCGAGGCGACGATGCCGATCGCGAAGCAGACCGCCACGAGCGCCAGCGACGCCACCGGGCCGATCTTGTAGACGTCCTCGATCAGCAGCTTGACCGCTACCAGGCCGAGCACGACGGCGATCGTCTCGTCGAGGTAGCGGAAGCGCCGGATCAGCCCCTCGACGAGCACGAACAGCGCGCGCAGGCCGAGCAGCGCGAAGACATTGCCCATCCAGATCAGGACCGAGTCGCGCGTGATCGCGAAGGCCGCGGGGATCGAGTCGACGGCGAAGGCGATGTCGGCCGCGACGATCGCCGACAGGCAGAGGAACAGCGGCGTCACGTGGCGCCGGCCGTCCCGGAGGACGAACCAGTGCGCGCCGTGGTACTCGCCGGTGACCGGGAAGAACCGGCGCACGAGCCGCACGACGAAGTTGTTGTCCGGGTCGACGTTCTCCTCGACGCCGCGCAGGATGCGGTAGGCGAGCACGAGCAGCAGCACGCCGAGCACGTAGATGACGAAGTGGAATTGCTCGATCAGCGCGACGCCGCCGAGGATCGCCATGCCGCGCAGGGCGAGCGCCGCCACGATGCCGAAGAACAGCAGCCGCGCCCGGTACTGCTCGGGCACGCCGAAGTACGAGAAGAGCAGGAGGAAGACGAACAGGTTGTCGAGCGACAGCGAGCGCTCGATGAAGTACACCGTCGTGTAGGTGACGGCGTCCTCCGCGTCCGACAGCAAGAGCACGACGACGGCCGCGAGCAGCGAGACGACGAGCCAGCCGATGCTCCAGATCACGCCCTCGCGGAAGTTCGGCGTTCGCCCGCGGGCGAAGAAGTGCAGGTCGAGCCACAGGAAGACCACCGTCGCGCCGGCCAGCACGAGCCACGGGACGGGCCCCGAGAAGAACGCGATCGGACCCCCCGGCATCACACGAAGTAGAAGGTCAGGCCGAGCACGACGTACAGCGCAAGCAGCTGCATGCCCTCGAACCAGGTGGACTCGCCCTCCTGCGTGACCTGCTGGGCGACGAGGACGGCGAGCACGATGGCGCCGAGCTCGAAGCCGTTGAAGACGAGCGCCATCGGGAAGTCGCCGACGACGAGCGACAGCAGCACGAGGACGGGCGCGGCGAACAGCGCGATCTGCGCGCTCGAGCCGATCGCGATGTTGACCGCGAGGTCCATCTTGTCGCGGAGCGCGAAGTAGATGGCGACCCAGTGCTCGGCGGCGTTGCCGACGATCGCCACCACGATCACGCCCACGAAGAACGGCGAGAGGCCGATGTTCTCGGAGGCCTCGCTGATCGATCCGACGAGGATCTCCGACATCACGCCGACCGCGATGCCGGCGATCGCCAGCATCATCACGCTGCGGCGCACGGACCACACCTCCTCGGCGACGTGGTCGTCTTCGGCGTGGGGCGGGTTGAAGAGATCCTTGTGCGTGTGCAAGGAGAAGTACAGGCCGCCGACGTAGGTGGTGAGGAGGATCACCGCGGTGCCGATCGAGATCTTCTCGACGTCGCTGTCGTAGTTGACCGCCTCGGCGTCGGGGCGCGGGAGGCCCGTGCCGCGCACGAGCTCGAACACCGCCGGCATCACGAGCGCCGCCACGGCCAGCAGCAGCATCAGCGCCTGCACGTTCGCCGCCGTGCGGTCGAAGCGCTGACGCTCGCGGCGCCGGCCGCCGACGAGCATCGCGGCGCCCATGACGAGCAGGATGTTGCCGAGGATGGAGCCGACGAGCGACGCCTTGACGACCTCCTGCAGCCCCTCGTTCAGCGCGAAGAAGGCGATGATCAGCTCGGGCGCGTTGCCGAAGGTGACGTTCAGGAAGCCGCCGATGCCCGGGCCCGACCGGGCGGCGAGCTCCTCCGTCGCCCGCCCCATGAGCGCCGCCGTGGGGATCACGCCCGCCGCGGAGGTCGCGAAGATGATCGTCGCGGACGCGTGCGTGAGCTCGAGCACGATCGCGATCGGGATGAAGGGCACCAGCAGATAGGGCCAGCCCTCGCTGCTGAACAGGAAGCGCCGCAGCGAGAACCGACCCCGCGAGGGGGTGGCGGCGGACATGGCGGCGGAGCCTACCTACCCGGGCCCGGCCGGATCCATCGGACTCAGGGCGTCAGCAGCCGGGCGCACCGGCGCGCCCTGGTCGCGTCACCCGCTGCCTGGTCGACGCAGTCCGCGTAGCGCTGCAGGGCGGAGCCACCCGGCGCGGCGCCCGACCCGGAGCCCCCGGCACCGCCGCCGAGCGCGAACCCGAGGCCGCCGAGCCGGTTCGTGAGCTCGGAGAACGGCCGCGGATCGCTCGGCGCGGAGATGTCCTGGCCCTCGTTGACCTCGGTCAGCGACAGGTCGAGCGTGACCGCCGCGCGGGCGCCGCGCTCGCCGGCGAGCCGCAGGTCGACGTGGAGCCGGCGCAGGATGCGGTCGTCGCGGCCGGTGTAGATCTCCACGCGGGCATCGCGCACGGCGCGCTCGGCCGCCCGCCGCTTCGCCGGGCCCAGGCGCTCCGGGAGGCGGCCGGCGCCGCCGAGCGCGCGCGCCCGCTCGAGCGCGCGCTCCACGTCGTCGAGTAGCGCGGGGACGTCGACGGTCCCGGTGATCTTGATCGTGTCGGCGTCCCCCACCTTCGCCTCGCCCGCGTTGCGCGCGTCGCGCAGCCAGGCGCGCGGGTTCATCCCCAGCGCGGCGAACGATTGCCCGCGGCCCTGCTTCTGCGCCTGCTCGTAGCCGGCCTTGAACTGCCGGAAGACCGGGCCGGCGAGCTCGTACGCCCGGCCCATGAAGGCGACGTAGCCCGCGTCGCCGGTCGACGTCGCCCCGGCCGTGAGGCTGCCGCCGTCGCTCGCGATCTCGGCGTCGAGGGCGAATCTCGGGAGCCGGCCCGCGCCCTCCGACTCGAAGGGCCCTGTCAGCCGCACGTCGACCGGGCCGTCGAGCCCGCGCGCGGCGGCGCCCCGGGGTGCGATCCGCAGGCGGAGGTCGAGCCGGCCGGAGTCGATGTCCTTGTCGCCCGCGAAGGTGTCGCGCAGCAGCGCGTTCACGTCGCTCGCCCGCGTCGCGCGGTCCTCGCCGCCTCCGCAGGCGACCGCGACGAACGCCGGCGCGAGGGCGAGCACGAGGGCGGCGAGCAGGCGGACGCGGATCATGCGGAGAAGCTCCTTCCGTGGGCGAATCGGTCGGCCGCAGGCCGTGTTGCAGCACTCGGGCGACCGGCAGCGCGAGCCTAGCATCGGGACATGGGAGTCAGGCGGGGACGGCGCGGGCGCATGCCCGGTGACGAACGATGAGCGCGAAGTGGAGAGCGGCGGGCGTCTGCGCCCTGATCGCGGCGGCGATGTGGCCGGCGGCGCCCGCCGGCGCGAAGGCGCGCGCGGCGGCGACCTTCGGCGGCGAGCTGACGCGCCTCCTCGCGGCCGGCCAGATCGACCGGGCGACGCTCGACGTGGGCCGCGCGACC
>DATMVH010000518.1:0-12570 GCA_035563395.1 Solirubrobacteraceae bacterium | reverse complement strand
GGGCGCGAGGCGCGCGGGTCCGCCGTCCGAACGTCCGACCGGTCCCGGCGCGATCCGCCCGCCCCGCGGGTACGCTCCCGCCCATGGACGGGAGCCTGCCGCATGAGGTCGAGCGCGCCGGGCTCGATCCGGCCGCGCCCGCGGGCGGCCCGCCCGACCGCGGCTGGTGGGGCCGCCACGTCGCCGAGCTGCGCTGGCAGGCCGAGCTCGCGCGGCTCGTGACGGACCCGGTGTACTGGGGGCAGGGCGTCCCGCGCGGCGACGGGCGGCCGGTGCTGCTCGTGCCCGGCTTCCTGGCCGGCGACAGCTCGCTCGTGGTCATGCGCGACTGGCTGCGGCGGATCGGCTACACGCCGTTCATGTCGGGGATCCTCATGAACGTCGACTGCTCGGACCGCGCGCTGCGCCGGCTCGACCGGCGGCTGGCGGAGGTGCACGCCGAGACGGGGCAGCCGGTGGCGCTCGTCGGCCACTCCCGCGGCGCCCACTTCGCCAAGGCGCTCGCGCACTGGCGGCCGGACCGGACGGCCGCCGTCGTGTCGATCGGCGCCGGGCTGGACACGCCGTTCGACATCTCCATCCCGACGAAGGCGGCGGTCGCCGCCGTGCGGGCGGCGCACCAGCGGATGAGCCCGCGCCTCGCGGCGCAAGGGTGCTTCACCCACGGCTGCGGCTGCGGCTTCGCCCGCCACTACGCCGCCCGGTTCCCGGAGCAGATCCCGCTGACCTCGATCTACTCGCGCGAGGACGGCGTGGTGTGGTGGGAGGCGTGCGTCGTCCCGTACGCCGAGAACATCGAGGTGACGGGGAGCCACGTCGGGCTCGCGTTCAACCGGAAGGTCTACACGGTCCTCGGGCGGGCGCTCGGCGCGCTGTCCGAGCCGCGCTGAGGGCCCGGCGCGCGCCCCCGTGGACCTCTTCGTCCTGCTCGCCGTCGTGGTCGCCGTGGTGGGCCTCGCGCTCGCCGTGTACGGCCGCTACCGCGGGACGACGGGCGGCCTCACCGATCGCCCGGACCCGCGGCCCGAGCACCCGGGCGACGCGGGCCACGAGCGCTTCGAGCAGATCGTCGACGACGACGGGTCCCGCTGAGCCGGCACGACGACTCGCAGCGAGGCGCCTACGCCGGCGTCCCGAGCCGCTCCTCCGCCACGGGGCCGAGGTTGCGGTCGGGCGCGCCCTGCCCGCCCGTGACGCGCTCGGCGCCGGGCATGCACTCCGGCCACACCGGCTCGCGGCCCGCCGCCTCCTTGGCGAGGTGGCGCGCGATCACGAGTCGCTGGATCTCGTTGGCGCCCTCGTAGATCTGCAGGACCTTCGCGTCGCGCATCATCCGCTCGGCGGGGAAGTCCTTCAGGTAGCCGTTGCCGCCGAGCGCCTGCACGGCCTCGGTGGCGACGCGCATGGCGGCGTCCGGGGCGAACAGCTTCTCCATCGAGACCGGCTCTTGGTGAGCGCCGGGTCCTCCTCGTCGACGGCCGTCGCGGCCTGGAACGTCAGCGCGCGCCGCCGCCACCTCGGTCTCCATCTCCGCCAGCTTGAACTGCATGCCCTGATGACCGGCCGGCGCCTGGCCGAACCCGTGCCGGCGCATGGCGTAGTCGAGCGCGAGGTCGATCGCGCCCTGCGCGCGGCCGACGGCCTGCGCGGCGACCGTGGGGCGCGAGCGGTCGAAGGTCGCCATCGCGATCCGGAAGCCGTCGCCCTCGCGGCCGATGAGGTTCTCCGCCCGGACCTCGACGTCCTCGAACCGCGGCGCGCCGAGCTGCCAGCCGGGCATGTCCATCGTGCGCAGCTTCTCGACGCAGCCGCTCCTGCTCATCGGTCAACCGCCACATCGGCGCTCCTTCCTCGGAGTCGGTCCTTCACGCGGTCCGCTGCCAGGACCGCGAGGCTCGCGCCCGTGCGCGCGGCCCCGACCGGCAGGCCGAAGGGGCGGGTCAAGGGCTCCGCGCGGGCGGTGAGCCCCGTGCGCGGGGCCCCGGCGGGGATCGGCCCGCGCCGCTCGAACCAGTCGCACACCAGGCGATGAGTCACCTCCGGCTGCTCGAGCGCGTAGGCGTGCCCGGCGCCGGGCACGAGCGCGAGCTCCGCGCCTGGGATCCGCGCCGCGAGCATGCGCGCGTTGGCGACCGGCGTGAGCGTGTCCGCGTCGCCGTGGACCACGAGCGTCGGCGCGCGGATCTGCCCCAGCCGCGACGTGGTGTCGTGGTAGACGGTCGCCCACCACTGGGCCAGCACGGCGGCCCGCGACGGCGGGTGGCGGCCGAAGTAGGCGAGCAGCTCGCGGACCCGCTGCGGGTGCTCGTGCCGGAACGCCTCGGAGAACAGCGCGCCGGCGAGCCACTCGCCGCGCCGCCCGTCGACGGCGGCCGCGAGCAGGGCCGCCAGCTCGCCGGCCGCAGGGCGGGCGGCGCGCGGGCCGCCCGGCGTCGTGGCGCCGAGCACGAGCCCGCGGACGCGATGCGGGAACCGCAGCGCGAGCTCCTGGGCGACCATCCCGCCCATCGAGACGCCGTGCACGTGCGCGCTCTCCACGCCGAGCGCGGCGAGCAGTCCGGCGGCGTCGGCGGCGAGCTGGGGAATGGAGGTCGGGCGCGCCGGCCCGCCCGAGCGGCCGGTTCCCCGATGGTCGTAGAGGATGCACTCGAAGCGATCGGTGTAGGCGCCGAGGACCGGCTCGAACACCGCACCGCTGATCGCGAAGCCGGTGACGAGGAGCACCGGCTCCCCGCGTCCGTGGCGCTCGTAGTGAAGCCGCGCCCCGTTGACCGCACAGCGCGGCAAGCCTTGTCGCCTACTCCCGCACGTAGGTGCCGGGCGCGGCCTCGAGCGGCGGGTGCGCGGCGCTCCCGAGGTCGTGCGGGGCGTCGTGCTCGGCGCCGGAGCGCTCGGCGAGCCACGCCGTCCAGTCCTCCCACCAGCTGCCCGGGTGCATCGTCGCGCCCGCGAGGAACGCGTCCGGGTCGTCGGGCAGGTCGTCGTTGACGCGGAACGACGCCTTGTCGTTGCCGGGCGGGTTGACCATCGCGGCGATGTGCCCGCTCGTGGAGAGCACGAAGCGGGGCCGCGAGCCCAGCAGCTGCACGCTGCGGTAGCAGCTCGTCCAGGGCGTGATGTGGTCGGCGATGCCCGCCACGAGGTAGCTGTCGACGGTGATGCGCGAGAGGTCGACCGGCGTTCCGAGCACCTCCGCCTCACCGGGATGCACGAGCGCGTTGCGCAGCGCCAGGCGCACGAAGTCCCGGTGCAGGCCCGCCGGCATGTTCGTCGTGTCGGCGTTCCAGAACAGGATGTCGAACGCCGGCGGGTCCTTGCCCAGCAGGTAGTTCGAGACCCAGTAGTTCCACACCAGGTCGTTCGGCCGCAGCCACGCGAAGACGCCGGCCAGCGCGCGCCCGTCGAGGTAGCCGCGGCGCGCGGAGTCGGCGATCGCCAGCCGGGCCGTCGCCTCGTCCATGAACGCGCCCGCCGTGCCGGCCTGGCGCTGGTCGAGCACGCAGACCCCGAGGCTCAGCCCGGCGATCCGGTCCTGCTCCCCGCGCGCGGCGAGCACGGACACCACCGTGGAGAGCACGATCCCGCCCGCGCACAGCCCGAGCACGTGGCTGCGATCCGTGCCCGTGATCGCCTCGACCGCGCCGAGCGCCTCGACCACCGCGCCGGCGTACGTGTCGAGGTCCCATTCGGCGTGCCGGCGGTCGGGGTTGCGCCAGGAGACGGCGAACGCCTGCTGGCCCTGGCCGACGGCGTGCTCGACCATGCTGCGGCCGGGCGCGAGGTCGGCCACGTAGTACTTGTTGATCATCGGCGGCACGACGAGCAGCGGCGTCTCGCGCACTCTCGCCGTCGCCGGCCGGTACTGCAGCAGCTCGAACACCGGAGTCCGCAGCACCACGGCGCCGGGCGACGCGGCGACGTTCTCCCCGACGGTGAACGCGGAGCGGTCGACCATCGACGGGATCCGCGGCGGGCGCGACATGTCGCGCACGAAGTTGCGGCCGCCGCGCACGAAGTTGCGGCCGCCGGTGTCGACCACAGCCTTGAGCGCCGACGGGTTGGTGAGCGGCACGTTGCTCGGCGCGATGGCGTCCAGCACGTTCTCGGCGGCGAAGCGCACGCGCCGCTCGCTCGCCCAGTCGAGGTGCGCATCGTCGATCAGCCCATCGACGGTGCGCCCGGTCGCGAGGTAGGCCTGCATGAGCCGCCGGAAGGCGAAGTTGCCCGACCACGCCGGGTCCTTGAAGCGCCGGTCGCGCTTGTCGGGGGCGACGTCCGAGCGCCCGGCGACGACCTTGCCGAGCTCCGTCGCGAGCCGCACGCCGCGCACCGCGACGCGGTCCGGCCGCAGCCCGAGCTTGGCGGCGGCCTTGATCCCCGCACGCCCGGGCATCCAGCGCCGCAGCGGCCCGAGCGCCGCGTCCGTCAGGAGGACGTCGAGCGGCTCGGCGACGTGCTCGGGCTCCGGGACCTCGCCCTCGGGCGCGGGCGGAGCGGCGCGGTCGCCGTCCGGGCCGCGCCCGTTCGCCTGCGGCTCGCGCTGCGGCCGCCGCGCCCGCCTCGTCGTCGCCGCCATCGGCTACCGCGCCGCCCGCTCCGGGACCTGGATCTCGCGCTTGAGGATCTTCCCCGTGGCCGTCTTCGGCAACTCGTCCATGAACCAGATCTTGCGCGGGTACTTGTAGGCGGCGACGCGCTCCTTGACGAACGACCGGATGTCGTCGGCGCTCGCCTGCTGGTCGCGCTTGAGCACCACCGCCGCGCCGACCTCCTCGCCCATCGACTCGTCCGGCACGCCGATCACGGCCGCCTCGGAGACGGCCGGGTGCTCGTAGAGGACCTCCTCGATCTCGCGCGGGTACACGTTGTAGCCGCCGCGGATGATCATGTCCTTCTTGCGGTCGACGATGAAGAAGTAGCCGTCCTCGTCGGTCTGCGCCATGTCGCCGGTGAGGAACCAGTCGTCGCGCATGACGTCGGCGGTCGCGTCCGGCCGGCGCCAGTAGCCCTTCATCACGTTGTGGCCGCGGATGGCGATCTCGCCGACCTCGCCCTGCGGCGCGTCGTCGCCGTCGGCGGTCACGACCTTCATCTCCACGCCCTCGATCGGCGTCCCGATCGATCCGGGCTTGCGCTCCTTGTGCGGGTGGTTGAAGGAGGCCACGGGCGAGGTCTCCGACAGCCCGTAGCCCTCGAGGATCTTGACGCCGAAGGCCTCCTCGAAGGCCCGCATGACCTCCACGGGCAACGCCGCCCCGCCGGACACGCAGAGCCGCAGGCACGACACGTCGTACTTCTCGCGGTCCGGGTGATTGAGGAGCCCGTGGTACATCGTCGGGACGCCCTCGAAGATCGTCACCTGGTCGCGCTCGATGATCTCCAGGGCCTTGCCGGCGTCGAACCGCGGGATCAGCGTCAGCAGCGCGCCGACGCGCATCGCGGCGTTCAGCGCGCAGGTCTGCCCGAACGAGTGGAAGAGCGGCAGCGCCCCGAGGATGACGTCGCGCTCGGTGCCGTCGAACAGCGTGCGGACGGAGACCTCGCAGTTCGTGTACAGGTTGTCGTGGGTGAGCTCCGCGCCCTTGGGCGTTCCGGTCGTGCCCGACGTGTAGAGGATCACCGCGGTGTCGGAGCCGTCGCGATCCTCGAGGCCGCCGACCGGCTCCGCGCTCCCGACGAGCGCCTCGAACTCGCCCGGCGTGACCGTGACGAGCTCCGCGCCGGCCTCCTCCGCGCCCTCGCGGGCGGCCTCCTCGAAGCCGTGCCACGCGAACAGGATCTTCGCCTCGGGATCGCGCACGTAGAACGAGACCTCGCGGCCCCTGAGCAGGACGTTCATCGGGACGACGACGCCGCCGGCGCGCAGCACGCCGTAGTAGACGACGCCGAAGTACGGGACGTTGGGCAGCATGATCCCGACGCGATCGCCCGGCTCCAGCCCCTTGGACTTGAGCAGGCCCGCGACGTGCCGCGTCGCGCCGTCGAGCTGCGCGTACGTCAGCACCGCGTCGTCGAGCTTGAGCGCCGGGCGCTCGGGATGCCGCTCCGCCGCTTCCGTCACGAGTCGTGCAAGGTTGCTCATCTCTCTCCTCCCGTGGCTTCGGTCCGTACCCGGGCGCCGGACAGCGCGAACGGGCCGCCGGTCGCCCGGTGACAGCATCCCACCCGGCATACCGGCGACGGGCGCAGGAGCCCTCGCTCAGTAGCCGCGATCGACGTCGACGAGCCCGCGCAGTTCCTCGCCACGGGCGAAGCGGGCGACGTTCTCGCGGGTGAAGTCCGCCAGCGCGCGCAGGCGGATGTCCTCCGTGTTGGCGACGTGCGGCGTGATCAGGGCGCGCGGCTCGGACCAGAGCGGATGGTCGTCGGGCAGCGGCTCGGGGTCGGTGACGTCGAGCGCGGCGCCGCCGAGCCGGCCGGCGGCGAGCGCGCCGGCGAGCGCGTCCGTGTCGATCAGGCTCCCCCGGGCGACGTTGACGAGGACCGCCTCGGACTTGAACCGCTCGAGCTCCGCGGCGCCGACCAGGTGGCGCGTCGCGCCGGTCGCCGGAGCCGCCAGCACGACGACGTCGGCCTCCGGCCACACCTTCTCCACGTCGCTCGCGGCGAGGCAGACGTCGGCGCCCGGGACGTCCCGCCCGCTGCGCGTGACGGCGACGATGCGGCAGCGCCACGGCTCGAGCAGCCGGATCAGCGCCTGCCCGATCGCCCCCGCGCCGACGACGGCGACGGTGCAGCCGAACAGCGGCCGGCCCTCGACCGCGCGGTCCCACGTCGAGCGCCGGGCGCACTCGTGGAGGCGGCGCCGGCCTGCCAGCGCCAGCGCCAGCGCGTGGTCGGCGACGGTCTCGCCGTACGCGCCGGCGGCGGAGGTCCAGCGCCGCTCGGCGTCGATCGCCCCCGCGTCGAGCCACTGCTCGACGCCGGCGCTCGAGAGCTGGACCCAGCGGACGCCCGGGTGGAGGACCTCGACGAGCCCTGCCGGGTCGCCGCTGAGCCACACGATCGCCTCGGCGGACTGCGGGTCCTCGGCGGGCGTGGCGCCGCCCTCCTCGACGGCGGCGGTGAAGCGGTCGTCGGGCTCGGGGCCGACATGGATGCGCGGTGCCATGCGGTGACCTTAGGACGTAGGCTTGCCCGCGGGTCGGCTCAGGCGGAGGTGCGAGATGGACGAGGACACGCTGAACATGTCCGTGCGCAGGTACCTCAAGAAGCTCGGGGTGACGGCGCAGCGGGAGATCGAGGGCGGGGTGCGCGAGCAGGTCGACGCCGGCGCGCTCGCCGGAAACGAGACGCTCGAGGTGACCGCGACGGTCGTCGTGCGCGGCCTGCCGGGCGAGATCCGCGTGGACGGCACGATCACGCTCGGCTGAAGGCCGTCCGGCCGGCGGCCGGTGTTTCGCCGCCGGCCGGTGTTTCGCCGCCGGCGCGCGCCGGGAACGCCCGGACGCATGGAAGCGTCGACATCACGGCCGCTGGCCGTCGTCACCGGAGCGTCGTCCGGCATCGGCCTCGAGCTCGCGCGGCAGTTCGCCGAGGGCGGCTTCGACCTCGTCATCGCCGCCGAGGACGGCGACATCGCCGCGGCGGCCCGCGAGCTCGAGGGCACCGGCGCGCGCGTCGAGCCCGTGCAGGTCGACCTCGCGACTCCGGACGGGGTCGAGGAGCTTCATCGCCGGATCCGGGCGACCGGGCGGCCGGTCGACGCGATCGCGCTGAACGCCGGCGTGGGCGCCGGCGGCGCGTTCGCGACGGACACCGACCTCGCCGGCGAGCTGCAGATCGTCGACCTCAACGTGCGCTCCACGGTCCACCTCGCGAAGCTCGTCGTGCGCGACATGGTCGCCCGCGGCGAGGGCCGGATCCTCTTCACCTCGTCCATCGCCTCGACCATGCCGGGGTCGTTCCAGGCGGTCTACAACGCCTCCAAGTCGTTCGTGCAGTCGTTCGCGCTCGCGCTGCGCAACGAGCTGAAGGACACGGACATCACCGTCACCTCGCTCATGCCCGGCCCGACGGACACGGAGTTCTTCGAGCGCGCGGACATGCTCGACACGAAGGTCGGCGCGAGCGACAAGGACGATCCGGCCGACGTCGCGCGCGACGGATTCGAGGCGCTCATGGCGGGCGAGGAGCGCGTGGTGTCCGCGTCGCTCTCCACGAAGCTGCAGGGACGCGGGAGCCGCTTCATGCCGGACTCGGCGAAGGCGGAGATGCACCGCAAGATGGCCGAGCCCGGCTCGGCCGACCAGAAGTAGCGCTGCGCCGGTCCGCGCGGGCCGGCAGCTCGCGCGGGCCCGGGCCCGGATGACAGACGGCGGTCCTACGACCAATGTCCGAGTGCCGACCAGGCACGCGGCCGCCATCCTTCCCGCAACGCCGTTTCGGCGTCTTGACCATGCGCCGCCCCTCCTGCCCGCCACTGCTTCGCACCCTCGCCTCCCCGCCGCGCCCGCGAGGTGCCGCGACGAAGGCGCAGGGCTGCGCCGAGCACCGCAGTCGACCGGCCTTCTCGGTCATCGGCCCGGCGCCGGTGCTTCCGCGCCGCCGGCGCTGCGACCGGTGACCGCCGCTTCATGAACCCGCTGCTCGAGGCCCAGACCGCGTCGCCGCCCACGCGCCGCCGCGCGCGGCCCGCGCGCAAGCCGCTGCCCGCGGCGGCCGCCCCACGGCGCCCGCGCTCGCGCCTCGCCTCGCGCGCGATCGTCCTCTTCGCGCTTGCGGGCCTCGTGGCGCTCGTGCTCGTCGGGCTCGGCGCGGTGCTCGTCTTCCAGCACCACGGCGAGCAGGAGGCCGCGCGCGACGCGCGCCAGCTGACGCGGGCGATCGGGCTCGGGATGGTCGCTCCGCGCCTGTCCGAGGGTCTCGTCCGCGGCGACGACGCCGCGATCGGCGACCTGCACGCCTTCGTCACCCACCGCGTGCTGCCGCTCGACCCGGCGATCGAGCGGATCAAGATCTGGACCCGCGACGGGCGGATCGTCTACTCCGACGAGCCGCGGCTCGTCGGCATGCGCTACGGGCTCGCGCCCGACGAGCTGCGTGCGTTCGGCAGCCGGCGCGTCAACGCCGAGATCGGCGACATCCGCGGCCCGGAGAACCGCTTCGAACGCGGAAAGGGCAAGCTGCTCGAGGTCTACCTACCGCTCACCACCCGGTCCGGCGAGCAGGTGATGTTCGAGCTCTACCTCCGCTACAGCGCGGTGGCGGCCGACGCGCGCGAGATCTGGACGGACTTCGCGCCCGCGTTGCTCGGCGCGCTGATGCTCCTGTGGCTCGTGCAGCTGCCGCTGGCCTGGTCGCTCGCGTGCCGGCTGCGGCGCGGCCAGCGCGAGCGCGAGGCGCTCCTCATCAAGGCGATGCAGGCCTCGGAGTCCGAGCGCCGCCGGATCGCCGGCAACCTCCACGACGGCGTGGTGCAGGACCTGGCGGGCCTGTCCCTCACGCTCGCGGCCGCGGCCGAGCGCACGCACGACCCCGAGCTCGTCCCCGTCCTCTCGGGGGCCGCGAGCAGCACGCGCCAGAGCATCCGCCAGATGCGCAGCCTGCTCGTCGACATCTATCCGGCCAACCTCCACAGCGCGGGCCTGCAGCCCGCGCTCGGCGACCTTCTCGCGCCGCTCGCCGCGCGCGGTCTGAGCACCCACGCCGCCATCGATCCGGGTCTCGCCGCCGCGCCGGAGGTCGAGCAGCTCGTCTTCCGGACCGCGCAGGAGGCGCTGCGCAACGTCCTGCGCCACGCGGACGCGTCGGCGGTCGACCTCCACGCGACGGTCTCGGACGGCACGCTCTCGCTGGTCGTGGCCGACGACGGCCGCGGCTTCGCGCCGGACGCGGTCCGTCGCGCGCGCGCCGCCGGCCACTTCGGCCTCGCCCTGCTGGAGGACCGCGCGAGCGGCGTCGGCGGCCGGCTCACCATCGACACCCGACCGGGGCACGGGACCCGCGTCGCGCTGGAGGTCCCCACCGCATGATCCGCGTCCTCATCGTCGACGACCACGCGGTGGTCCGCGCGGGCCTCGAGCGCCTCCTCAGCCAGGTCGACGACTTCTCCGTCATCGGCTCGGCGGCGGACGGCGAGGAGGCGGTCAGGGTCGCGCTCGAGCAGCGTCCCGACGTGGTCCTGATGGACCTCTCGATGCCGAACATGGGCGGCATCGCGGCGACCGAGGCGATCGTCGCCGCCGCCCCGCAGGTGCGCGTCGTGGTCCTCACCTCCTACTCGGACCGCGACCGGATCCTCAACGCGCTCGACGCGGGCGCCGTGGGCTACCTGCTCAAGGACGCCGACCCGCCGGAGCTCATCGCCGGCATCCGCACCGCCGCCGGCGGGGAGTCGCCGCTGCACCCCAAGGCCGCCACCGCCGTGCTCCGCGCGCGCGCCGAGCGCCGCCCCGTGCACGAGCTCTCCGACCGCGAGCGCGAGGTGCTGGAGCTCGTCGCCACGGGACTCTCCAACCAGAAGATCGCCGTCCGGCTCGGCATCAGCGAGAAGACGGTCAAGGCGCATCTCACGAGCGTCTTCCGCCAGCTGGGCGTGGACGACCGCACCCAGGCGGCGGTGTGGGCGCGCGAGAACGGGCTCGTGCCCTCGCGCGACTGACGCGCCTCAGCGGACCGCGCCGGCGCGCGAAAGAGGCCAGAACCGCGCGTCGACGAGCGCGTCGCGCGGGATCGCGCCGAAGTCGCGCGAGTCCTCCGACTCCCCGCGCGGGTCGCCGAGCACGAAGACGTGGCGCGCGGGCACGCCGACGGGCCCAAAGGAGACGCCGTCCACGCGCCGGTGCTCGACGGCGGCCCTCGTGCGGTCCCATCGGCGGCCCGTTCGTCCGCGTGTAGGCGTGGAGGCCGGCGATCGCGAGGTAGCCGGCGATCTCGTGCGCGATGGGTGACGGTGCCGCCGGCCCGGGCTCGATCCGTCGCCGAAGGTGGGTCGAGGGGCTCCGGTATTAAGGCGGTCTAAGACGACGATCCCGGCCGGACGCCCGGCAAATCAACGCACGTGACAGCTTCGGCATCCGCGGGACACGCGCCGCGCATGCGCCGCCCGCGCCCGGAGGCCGCCGCCTCCGGGCGCGGGCAGGACGATCAGGCCGGCACGGCGGCGCGCTTCGGGGCGCGCTTGGGCATGTAGAGGTCGGTGATGGTGCCCTCCGCCGCCTCGGCGGCGAACCCGATCGTCTCCGACAGCGTCGGGTGCGGGTGGATGGTCAGGCCGACGTCTTCCGCGTCGGCGCCCATCTCGAGCGCGTGGACGGCCTCGGCGATCAGCTCGCCGGCGTTCGTCCCGACGATCCCCGCGCCGAGGATCCGGCGCGTCTCGGGGTCCACGAGCACCTTCGTCGACCCGTCCGAGCGGCCGATGGACAGCGCGCGGCCGGAGGCCGCCCATGGGAACGCGCCCTTCTCGTAGGCGATCCCCCGCTCCTTGGCCTCGGTCTCCGTCAGCCCCATCCACGCGACCTCGGGGTCCGTGTAGGCGACGGACGGGATCGTCCGGGCGTCGAAGGCGACGGAGTGCCCGGCGATCACCTCGGCGGCGACCTTGCCCTCGTGCGTGGCCTTGTGGGCGAGCATCGGCTCCCCCACGACGTCGCCGATGGCGAAGATGTGCGGGACGTTCGTGCGCATCTGGCGGTCGACGGGGATGAACCCGCGCTCGTCGACGAGCACGCCGGCGTTCTCCGCCTTCAGCGCGGCGCCGTTGGGCCGCCGGCCGACGGCGAGCAGCACGCGGTCGTAGACCTGCGGCTCGGGTGCCTTGTCGCCGTCGAACGTCGCGCGCAGCCCCTCGCCGGTGGCCTCGATCGAGGACACCTTCGTCTTGAGGTGGATGGCCTCGTAGCGCTGCTCGATGCGCTTGTGGAGCGGCCGGACGAGGTCCTTGTCGCAGCCGGGGATGAGCGAGTCCATCAGCTCCACCACGGTCACCGCGGAGCCGAGCGCGTCGTAGACCGTCGCCATCTCCAGGCCGATGATCCCGCCGCCGATCACGAGCAGCCGGCCGGGGACGTCCGCCAGCTCCAGCGCGCCGGTCGAGTCCATCAGCCGCGGGTCGTCGTAGGGGAAGCCCGGGAGCCTGGTCGCGCTCGAGCCGGCCGCGATGATCGCGTGGCGGAAGCCGACGGTCGTCGCGCCGTCCGCGCCGGCGACCGTGAGCACGTTCGGCGAGCTGAACTCGGCGACGCCGCGGACGACCTGGACCTTGCGCTGCTTGGCCAGCCCGTCCAGGCCGCCCGTGAGCTTCGCGACCACGGAGTCCTTCCACGAGCGCAGCCCGTCGACGTCGACCTGCGGCTCGCCGAAGCTGATGCCGTGGGCGGCCGACTCCTCCGCCTCGGTGAGGACCTTCGCCATGTGCAGCAGCGCCTTGGAGGGGATGCAGCCGACGTTGAGGCACACGCCGCCGAGGCGTTCGTAGCGCTCGACGAGGACGGTCTTGAGGCCGAGGTCGGCGGCGCGGAAGGCCGCGGTGTAGCCGCCCGGGCCCGCGCCGAGGACGACGACGTCGCACTCCACGTCGACGTCGCCCTCGAACGTCGCGGCCGGCGGCCCCGCCGCGGGCGCCGG
>DATMVH010000517.1:0-3043 GCA_035563395.1 Solirubrobacteraceae bacterium | reverse complement strand
GACCGCCTCGACCGTCGTCGTCCTCGGCGCCCTCGTCGCCGCGATCGTCACGTCGAAGGGCTGGCCGGTCGTCCGCGAGACGTTCTTCTCGTGGGAAGCGTTCCGGACGTCCCTGCCCGACGTGCTGGACGGCTTCTGGCTCGACGTGCGGATGTTCGTCGTCGTGGAGGTCGTGGTGCTCGCCCTCGGGCTGCTCGTCGCCCTCTGCCGCACGTCGGCCTCCGCCGCCCTCGCGCCGCTGCGGCTGCTCGGCGCCGTCTACGTCGACCTGCTGCGCGGCATCCCGACGATCCTCGTCGTCTACCTGGTCGGGTTCGGCGTGCCGGCGCTCGAGCTCACGGGGCTGCCGACGGACCCCGTCGTGCTCGGCGGCATCGCGCTGGCGCTGTCGTACGGCGCCTACGTCGCCGAGGTCTACCGCGCCGGCATCGACTCCGTGCACCCGAGCCAGCGCACCGCCGCGCTCGCGCTCGGGCTCACGGGCCGCCAGGCGATGCGCCACGTCGTCCTCCCGCAGGCCGTCCGCCGCGTCGTCCCCCCGCTGCTCAACGACTTCATCTCGCTGCAGAAGGACGTCGCGCTCGTCTCGATCCTCGGTCCGCTCGAGGCCTTCCGCGTGGCGCAGATCGAGGCGTCGACGAACTTCAACTACACGCCGCTCGTCGCGGCCGCCGTGCTGTACCTCTGCGTGACGGTGCCGCTGGCCCGCTGGCTCGACCACATCCAGCGCCGGCGGGCCGCGGCGTGAGCGTCGTCCTCGAGCTGCGCGGCGTCACGAAGGCCTATGGGACGCTGCCCGTGCTGCGGGGCATCGACCTCGCGGTGGAGGAGCACCGCGCCGTCGCCCTCATCGGCGCGTCCGGCTCGGGCAAGTCGACGCTCCTGCGCTGCGTCGACCTGCTCGAGGAGATCGACGACGGCGACGTGCTGCTCGACGGCGAGGTCGTCACGGATCCGGAGGTGGACCCGGTGGCCGTGCGGCGCCGGCTGGGCATGGTCTTCCAGGCCTTCAACCTCTTCCCGCACCTGTCCGTGCTCGACAACGTGGCGCTCGCGCCGGTGCACGCCCACGGCGCCTCGCGCGCGCAGGCCGAGGAGACCGCCCGCGAGCTGCTCGCGCGCTTCGGCCTCGAGGGCCGCGAGGACCACCATCCCGACCGGCTGTCCGGCGGCCAGCAGCAGCGCGTTGCGATCGTCCGCGCGCTCGCCACCAAGCCGCGGGCGGTGCTGCTCGACGAGGTCACGAGCGCGCTCGACCCCGAGCTCGTCGGGGAGGTCCTCGACGTCGTCCGCGAGCTCAAGGCGGGCGGCATGACGATGCTGATCGCCACCCACGAGATGAGCTTCGCGCGCGAGGTGGCGGACGAGGTGTGCTTCCTCCACGACGGCGTGATCCTCGAGCGGGGCGCGCCCGAGGCGGTGCTCGGCGCGCCGTCCCGGTCCGAGACGCAGCGGTTCCTGCGCCGCATGCTCGAGGCCGGCCGGGTCTGAGCGCGCCGCGGTCGGTCGAGGAGCTGACGACCGGCACCGCACGCGCGCCGGTCCTGGGATAGCGTCCGGCCCGCAGGCTGCATCGTTGTCAAGAGAGGAGGACATGCAGCATGGCTGACAACCGCGGCGTCGCGTACATGGGGCCGGGCAAGGTCGAGGTGCAGGACATCCCGTATCCGACCTTCGAGCTGCAGGACGGCCCAGGGGTGAATCCCGCGAACGTCGGGCGCCCGCTGCCGCACGCGGCGATCCTCAAGGTCGTCTCGACGAACATCTGCGGCTCGGACCAGCACATGGTCCGCGGCCGCACGACGGCGCCCGAGGGCCTGATCCTCGGGCATGAGATCACCGGCGAGGTCATCGACACCGGCCCGGGTGTCGAGTTCATCAAGGAAGGCGATCTCGTCTCCGTCCCCTTCAACATCGCGTGCGGCCGCTGCCGCATGTGCAAGACGGGCAACACCGGCGTGTGCCTGAACGTGAACCCGGACCGCCCGGGATCGGCGTACGGCTACGTCGACATGGGCGGCTGGGTCGGCGGCCAGGCGGAGTACGCGCTCGTCCCGTACGCCGACTGGAACCTGCTCAAGTTCCCCGACAGGGATCAGGCGATGGAGAAGATCCGCGACCTGACCATGCTGTCGGACATCTTCCCGACCGGCTACCACGGCGCGGTCACGGCCGGCGTCACGTCGGGCTCCACGGTCTACGTCGCGGGCGCCGGACCGGTCGGCCTGGCGGCCGCTCACTCGGCGCAGATCCTCGGCGCCGCCGTCGTGATCGTCGGCGACCTGATTCCCGAGCGCCTGGAGCAGGCGCGCTCGTTCGGCTGCGAGGCGATCGACGTGTCCAAGGGCGACCCCAAGGACCAGATCGAGCAGATCCTCGGCGTGCCCGAGGTCGACGCCGCGGTCGACGCCGTCGGCTTCGAGGCCCGCGGCCACGGCGCCGACGCCTCCCACGAGGCGCCGGCGACGGTGCTCAACTCGCTGATGGACCTCACGCGCGCCGCGGGCCAGATCGGCATCCCCGGGCTGTACGTGACCGGCGATCCCGGCGCTGTCGACGACGCCGCGAAGGTCGGCTCGCTGTCCATCCGCATCGGCCTCGGCTGGGCGAAGTCGCACGGGTTCACCACCGGGCAGTGCCCCGTGATGCGGTACAACCACGGGCTCATGCAGATGATCCTGAGCGGCCGCGCGGAGATCGCGAAGGCCGTCAACGCCAAGGTCATCTCGCTCGACGAGGCGCCCCAGGGCTACAAGGACTTCGACTCCGGCGTGGCCAAGAAGTTCGTCCTGAACCCGCACGGGATGATCAAGGCGTAACGGCGAGGCGCGGGTGGCCGGGGAGAGCTCCGGCCACCCGCGTCGACCCTACGACTGCGGCGACAGGTCCATCGTGAGCTGCGTCAGGCGGAACGAGTTGCCCGACGGGTCACGGAACCCGGAGTCGATGCCGTACGGCCGCTGCTCGGGCTCCTCGGTGAACTCGACACCGCGCGCCTTGAGCGCCTCGTACTCGGAGTGGACGTCGTCGGTGGTGAGGAACA
>DATMVH010000516.1:0-2899 GCA_035563395.1 Solirubrobacteraceae bacterium | reverse complement strand
CGCGCCGCGAGCGGCGCCTGCGTGAACCCCTCCGTGACGATGAAGCCGGGCAGCACGAGGCCGACGTGGACGCCGTGGGGCGCCTCCTCCAGGTGCAGCGCCTCCGTCCAGCCGCAGAGCGCGTACTTGGACGCGCAGTAGGCGCCGACGCGCGGGCGCGCCGTGCGGCCCGCGACGGACGCCACGTTGACGATGGCGCTCGGCGCCGAGTTGCGCAGCAGCGGCAGCAGCGCCTCCGTGACGCGGACCTGCGCGTCGAAGTTGATCTCCATCAGCCGGCGGACCTGCTCCCAGCCGCCCTCGGCGAAGGTCGCGCGGCCGCCCGCGCCGGCGTTGTTGACGAGCAGATGGAGCTCGGCGCCCGCGTCCTCCACGGCGTCGCGCAGGCGCGCGGGCGCGTCCTCCGCGGTGAGGTCGGCGGCGACCGCGAGCGCCCCGGGGAGCTCGCGCGCCAGCGCCTCGAGCCGCTCGGCGCGGCGGGCGACGAGGACGACGCGCCAGCCGTCGCCGGCGAGCAGTCGCGCCGTCGCCTCCCCGATCCCGCTCGAGGCTCCCGTCACCAGTGCGGTCCGCGCCACCACCGCACCAGCATGTCGGGCGACCCGGACGCATCGGCCGGCACGGCGCGCAACTCGGACGGCACGGCCGGTACCGTGTGCGCGCCATGGCTCGCGTCCGCCTCGACTCGCTGCTCGCGGAGCGCGGCCTGTTCTCCTCGCGCTCCCGCGCGGCCGCGGCGGTGCTGGCCGGCGACGTCCATCTCGGACCGGGCCGGCGCCGCGCGGACAAGCCCGGCCAGCTCGTCGCCGAGGACGTCGAGCTCGACGTCACGGCGCCGCCGCCCTACGTCTCCCGGGGCGGGATCAAGCTCGCGAACGCGCTGGACGCGCTCGGGCTCGACCCGTCGGGCCGCCGCGCGCTGGACGTCGGCGCCTCCACCGGCGGCTTCACCGACTGCCTGCTCCAGCGCGGGGCGGAGCACGTCGTCGCCCTGGACGTCGCCTACGGGGAGCTGGCGCTCTCGCTCCGCGACGACCCCCGCGTCACCGTCCTCGACCGCGTGAACGCGCGCGACGTCGAGCGTGCGATGTTGCCCTACGCGCCCGATCTCGTCGTCGCCGACGTGTCGTTCATCTCGCTCGCCAAGGTGCTGCCCGCCGTCCTGCGCTGCACGGCCGGCCGCTTCGACGCGCTGATGATGGTCAAGCCGCAGTTCGAGGTGGGCCGCGAGCGCGTCGGCAAGGGCGGCGTCGTGCGCGACCCGGCGCTCCGGCGGGAGGCGCTCGTCGCCGTCGCGGAGGCGGCGAGGGCCGCGGGGGCGGCCGTGCTGGGGTTCGCGCCGTCGGGGCTGCCGGGACCGGCGGGCAACCGCGAGACGTTCGCGTGGGTGGCGGAGGGCGGACGCGCCGGCGCCGTCGGGGACCTCGCCGCGGCGGCGGCCGCCGTCGACGCGTGATGCGCACCGCCACGGTCCTCACGCACCGGCGCGCGACGGGCACGAGCGAGGCGGTGCGGACGCTGATCGCCGCGGCGCGCGGGGCCGGGGTCACGCTGCGCTTCGACGAGGGGGAGACGCGCAAGCACGCGCTGCGCCCGGGGGCGGGCGTCGTGGTGGACGCGCCGCGCTCCCGCGACGTCGACGTGTGCGTGGTGATGGGCGGCGACGGCACGATCCTCACCGCCCTGCGCGAGTACGCCGGCACGCCCGTCCCCGTCTTCGCGGTCAACTTCGGCGAAGTCGGGTTCCTCGCCACCGTCGACCCCGACGGGCTCTCGGAGAGCTTCGACCGCGCGTTCGCCGCCGACTTCGAGACGCTCGCGCTGCCGGGCATCCGGGTCGGCCGGCCGGACGGCGCGTGGATGGCCCTCAACGACATGTCCGTGCACCGCAAGCACGGCCTGCGCGTCGCCGACCTCGCCTATGCCCTCACCGGCGACGAGATCGGGCGGGTGCGCTGCGACGGGCTCGTGGTCTCCACGCCGCAGGGCTCCACGGGCTACAACCTCGCCAACGGCGGCCCGGTGCTCGCCTGGGGCGTGGAGGGCTTCGTCGTCTCGTTCATCGCGCCGCACTCGCTCACCGCGCGGGCGCTCGTCGTCGCGCCGGACGACCCGCTGACGATCCACAACGCGAGCCGCGAGGAGCCGGTGGAGATCCACATCGACGGGCGGCCCGTGACCGAGCTGCCGGCGGGAGAGGACCTGCACGTGGAGTACGCGCGCGCGCAGGGGCTGCTCGCCCAGCTCCCCGGCGCGAGCTTCTACCACCGGCTGCGCGAGCGCTTCGGCCGCCTGGCGCGCTGACTCGCGCGTCGATCGTCACAAGCGCGCGCCGGCCTCGTCACGACTTTCCGCGGCGGCGCCGATCCGTCGGGAACGGCTGGTAGACCCTCGGCCGTGCTCGAAGAGCTGCGCGTGGAGAACCTGCTGCTGATCGAACGGGCCGAGCTCCGCCTCGGTCCGGGCCTCACCGTGATCACGGGCGAGACGGGCGCGGGCAAGACGGTGCTCGCGCACGCGCTCGACCTGCTGCTGGGCGGGCGCCCGCGCGCGGGCATCGTGCGGCCGGGCGCGGCGGAGGCCTACGTCGAGGGCGTGTTCGCGTTGACGCCGGAGCTGCGCGCGCACCTCGGCGACCGGCTCGCGGACGACGCGGGGGAGCTCGTGGTCGCGCGCCGCGTGAGCGCCGAGGGGCGCACGCGGGCCTATCTCGGAGGGCGGACGGCCACCGCGGCCGACCTCCGCGACGTCGGCGCGCGGCTGCTGTCGTTCTACGGCCAGCACGAGCACCGCAAGCTGACGCTCGCCTCGTCGCAGCTCGACATCCTGGACGGCTTCTGCGGCGCCGGGCAGGCGGGGCGCCGGGCGGCGTTCGCGGCCGCCTACGCGGAGGAGCGGC
>DATMVH010000515.1:0-3142 GCA_035563395.1 Solirubrobacteraceae bacterium | reverse complement strand
GTCGTCGTCACGTTCGTGTACTCGACGTGCGAGGACACCTGTCCCTCGCAGGTCCAGACCATCCGCGGCGCGCTCGACGACCTGGGCGAGGACGTCCCGGTCCTCGCCATCTCGGTCGACCCGGAGAACGACACGCCGCGGCGCGCCAAGCGCTTCCTCGCGGAGCAGCGGATGACCGGCCGCGCAAGCTTCGTCCTGGGCACGCGCCGCCCGCCCGGCATGACGACGCCTGACCTGGGCCTGCCCGACCAGGACGGCCGCCTCGTGCGGATGCGCGAGCTGCGTGGCAGCCCGGTCGTGGTCACGTTCGTCTACGCGACCTGCGATGACACGTGCCCGGCGCAGGTGCAGAGCATCCGCGGAGCGCTGGACGACCTCGGCCGCGACGTGCCGGTCGTCGCGATCTCCGTCGACCCGGAGAACGACACGCCGACGCGCGCGAAGCGGTTCCTGGCCGAGCAGCGGATGACCGGCCGGGCGCGCTTCGTGCTCGGCACGCGGCGCGACCTCGCGCCGGTGTGGCGCGCCTACGGCATCCAGCCCCAGCGCGGCGCGCTCGACCACACGGCGTTCGCGGTGCTGGTCGACAAGGAGGGGACGCAGCGCATCGGCTGGCCGTACAGCGTCCTCACGGTCGAGGGCCTGACCGCGGACCTGCGGCGGCTGCTCGCCGAGTGAGCGGTCAGGCAGCGAGCAGCAGGCGCTCGCGCTCGCGCGCGACGGCGACCGCCAGGCGCTCGTCCGCCACGGCGCGGAACAGCGCGTCCTGGGCGGCGTCCTCGCGGTCCTGCGCGGCGCGGTACGCGGCGTAGGCATCGGCGCCCCCGCCGGCGCGCCAGGAACGCAGCGCGTGCTCGGCCTCGTCGTGCGCGTCGCTCCAGGCGTCATAGAGGACCGCCCACGACGGGCCCGCGCCGCGGCATTGGCGGAGGATCAGCTCCCGCGTGTCGGGCACTTGGTCGAGCAGCGCCCGGAGCTCTCTCGCACTCATGGCTCGGCCTCTTCTTCCCTCACGCGGCGTCCTTCCCGCCACCGTCGGCGCCCACACCTGCCCGATCGGGCAGACCGCCAACAGGGCGGGTTTGGTCCGCATGGGTACGCGGGTACGCGGGCCCGCGATGACGGCCTTGCAGCTGCGTGACGCCCTGTTCACCGAGTGGTGCGCCGCTCGTGCCGAGGCGAACCTCGCGTATGACGCCTGGTGCTTCCAGCCGGGCGAGGAGGCGTACGTCGTCTACCGCGCCGCCGAGGACCGCGCGGACGCCGCCGAGGAGGCGCTCGCCCGCGCCTCCATGGATTTCGCGCTCGTCGCCTAGTAGGACTTCGGTAGCTGCTTGCAGGAGTGCTTGCGGTTGCAGGGAACTTGTGCGGCATGGCGAGGGTTCGCGTCCGAGAGTTTGGGGTCAGAGCGGGTGACCTTGAGGCGCAGCGGTCGGCGTTGATCGAGTTCGCGGCGGAGATGTACCGGCCGTTGGTGCGCTGTGATCAGCGCGCGAAGGGTGAGCAGTACGTGCGCGGGTTGTTGTTGGAGGGGCGACGCAAGTCGATCCAGCCGATGGCGGCGAGGCTGCCGGATGGCGATGAAGAGGGGTTGCAGAACTTCATCACCGACTCGCCGTGGGATGACGAGCCGGTCAGGCGACGGCTGGCGCGGCGGATGACGGCGGAGATCGAGCCTGAGGGCTGGATCGTGGATGACACCGGGCTGCCGAAGGATGGTCGGTTCTCACCCGGGGTCGCGCACCAGTACTGCGGAGCGCTGGGCAAGACCGCGAACTGTCAGGTGCTGGTGTCGGTCAACGCGGCGTCGGATCGCGCGTCATGCCCGCTTCAGTGGCGGTTGTTCTTGCCCACGTCCTGGGATCAGGATGAGCAGCGGCGTCGTAGGGCGCGGATCCCGCAGGAGGTCCGGCATCTACCGAAGTGGCAACTCGCGCTGGAGATCCTCGATCAGCTACTGGGGTGGGGATTGCCGCGACGGGTGGTGCAGGCCGACGGCGGCTACGGGGACATCACCGCGTTCCGGACCGGTCTGCAGGAGCGCGATCTGGAGTACGTGGTGCAGGTCAAGGGCGTGACCTCCGCCCAGCCGGCCGACGCGTCTCCCGTCGCGCCCGCCTATCAGGGCCGCGGCCGCCCGCCCGGCCCACGCTACCCCGACAAGCCCTCGAGCCTCCGCGAGCTGGTCATGACCGCCGGCCGCGACCAGGTCCGAACGGTCGGCTGGCGCGAGGGCGACCGCGGCCCGCTGGCCAGCCAGTTCATCGCGCTGCGCGTCAGGCCCGCCAACGACGCACAGCGCGACGAGGACGGGGTGCTGGCCGAGCGGTGGATGTTGGCCGAATGGCCCACGGACAAGGACGAGCCGGTCAAGTACTGGCTCTCCAACCTCCCGACCGAGACGCCGATCGTGACTCTCGTCAGCTTGGCCAAGCTGCGCTGGCGTGTCGAGCACGACTACCGCGAGCTCAAGCAATGCCTCGGGCTTGACCACTACGAAGGCCGCACGTTCTGCGGCTTGCACCACCACCTCACGTGCGTGACCGTCGCGCACGCCTTCCTGACCTGCTGCCGGCTCACTCGCGGTGACCCGGACACCGGCCGCCCTCAGACGGCGGCAGCCTGATCAGCCTCTACCAAGCCCAGCGTGACCTCCAGACCGCGCTGGTCTGCTGGCACGACCGCTGCCCGGTTTGCCAGCACAGGCTGCCGCCATGACGACCTACCGAAGTCCTACTAGCGGCCGGCCCCGGAACGCCTCGACTTGCTCGTCAAGGCCGGCGCAGATGCGGCTGACCTCGCTTTTGGAGACGCGAAGGCCGAGGCTCTCGACGAGCTGGTCGACGCGGCGCGTCGAGACGCCGCACACGTAGCACTGCTGGATCACCGCCAGCAGCGCCTGCTCGGAGCGCCGCCGCGGCTCGAGAAAACTCGGAAAGTACGAGCCGCGGCGAAGCTTCGGGATCTGCAGCTCGACAGTTCCCGCGCGGGTCTGCCACTCGCGCGGGCGATAGCCGTTGCGATGCGTCAACCGATCGGGCGCCCGCTCGCCGTGCTCGGCCCCGATCAATCGCGTGACCTCCGATTCCATGAGCTCGCGGCACACCGCCTCGACGGCCGCGCGCACCACATCGCCGTGCTC
>DATMVH010000514.1:0-3047 GCA_035563395.1 Solirubrobacteraceae bacterium | reverse complement strand
GGCGGCCGCGACGACCGCGGCGGCGGCGACGACCACGGCGGCCGCGGGCGCGGCCGGGGCGGCGACGACGACTGACGCTCAGGGAGAGCGGCTGCCTCTCGGACGGTGTCTCCGACCGGCGGTGAAGGCTCCTCGACCGGCGGCGAGCCCTACTTCGCGCTCTTACGACCCGGCGTCGCGCTGCACGGCTTCCCGCCCGGCGTGGAGGACATCGACACGCTGCGCGCCTTCTCACGCCTTGGCGCCGCGCGTGTAGCGCCACTGGCCGGCGACGTCGATCCCGGAGACGCTGCCGGAAGCGAAAGCCGCCCGGGGTGCGGAAGCGCTGCCTCGCGAAGCCGCGGTAGCGGGCGGAGGTCGCGCGCGGCCTTCGCGCACGTCACGTCGTGCGGAGAGATGGCCGGAGGGTCCGCGCCATCGCCGGCACCAGCACGTGCCTCAGCGGTCCTCGTCCGCCATCGCCGCGAGCTTCGTGACCGTGTTCCAGTTCCGCACCGTCGCCGTCTGCGGCGCCTTGCCCAGGCGGGCGCCGATCGCCTTGAGGAGCGGGCTCTTCTGCAGGCCGTTCGGGCACCACGCGTAGATCTCGCGGCCGCGCGCCTCGAACCGCTCGGGTCCGAAGTCCTCCTCGGCGAGCGCGCGGAGCGCCGCGGCGTCCGGCTCGTTGCGCAGGAAGGCGACCACGTGCCTGGCGCCGTCGCTGGCGACGCCGGCGAGCGGGTTGGCCGCCACCACGGCGGCGAGCTCGTCCGCCGTGCGCACCACCACGTCGACGGACATCCCCGCGCGCTCCTCGATCGCCGCGGCGATCGCGGCCGCCACCGCGTCCGGCGCGTCGTCGCTCGCCAGCACGACGTTGCCGCTCTGCAGGTGCGTCCGGACGGCCTCGAAGCCCTGCTCCTCGAGCAGCGCCCGCAGGTCGGCCATGGCGATGCGGCGGGACTTGGCGAGGTTGATGCCGCGCAGCAGCGCCACGAGCTGCGCCATTCCGGCCTCCTTGTCGCGGACGAGGTGAAGTGAGGCGGGACGCTACCGGCGCCACGCGCCGGGCGCCGCCGCGCGCACGAAGCGCCACGCCGGGCGGCGGGGAGTCGCGCGCTTCGGCTTGGCGGCGAGCAGCGCGCGATCCGCCTCGGCGAGCAGCGCGTCGGCGTCCTGGCCGGGCTCGAGCTCGGCCAGGCCGAGCGTCAGTCCGACGGGCGTGTCGCCCGGGTCGTGCACCTCGCGCGCGACGGCGCCGCGGATGCGCGCCGCGACGAGCTCGGCCTGGACCGCCGAGGTGTGCGGGAGGACGACCGCGAACTCGTCGCCGCCCCAGCGGAAGCAGGCGTCCGGGCGCCGCACGGCGTCGTCGAGGCACGCCGCCACGCGGCGCAGGACCTCGTCGCCGGCGGCGTGGCCGTGGCGGTCGTTGACGCCTTTGAAGCCGTCGAGGTCGCCGACGACCACGCTGACCGGCGTCTCGTAGCGGCGGGCCAGGTCGATCTCGCGCTCGAGGATCTCGTCGAAGAAGCGCCGGTTGCCGAGGCCCGTGAGCACGTCGACGCGCGCGAGCGCCTCGGCCTGCCGGCCGGCGCGGCGCAGGTCCGCGCGCTGCGCGCGGACGCGGGCCACGTAGACGGCGACGAGCCCGGCGACCAGCGACCACAGGATCGCTTCCGCGCCCCACTCGGCCACGGTGACGGTCTCGGGGCCGCCGCGCAGGAGAGAGGGCACCATGCCGCCGATCGCGAGCGCGACCGCGAAGGCCGTGCACCGCGGCGTGTGCACCGCGGCGACGTACAGCAGGTCGATCAGCAGGAGGTCGTGGAAGAACGCCTCGTCGGAGGCGAGGAACTGCAGGGTGCAGAGCCCGGCGATGCCGGCCAGCGCGATCGCGTACGACCTGCGCTTCGGCACCGGACCGGTGCCCGCCACGAGCCAGGCCGCGGCCGCGACCCGAAAGGCGATGATCACGCCGGCCACCTCCCAGCCCCACGGCCCGGACGCCGTCGGCGGCACGATCGTCAACAGCACCGAGGCGAGACCGGCGCAGAGGACGAGCACGAGCGCGCCCATCCAGCGTGTCGTCAGCGCGTCCCAGTGCTCCGCGCCGCCGTTCAGCGCAGCCCGGAAGGAGTCTCGGTGTGCGCGGAGCATGGCTTCTTATCGGCAGGACACCCAGAGAGCTGCAGGACGAATCCCTCGCGGTGTACGCGTGCGGACCGTTCCTGCGGCCGCCCGCGCCCGGTCAGACCGGCGGCGTGAGGAGCTGGTCGGCCGGCGCGTCGTCGTCGCGCAGCGGATCCGCGCCCCGCACGAACCGCGCGACCGCGGCACGCCCGGCGGTCGTCGCGCCGCGCGCCGTGGTGCGCGTCGCCCCGGGCAGCCGCGACTCCGAGGCGACGAACACGAGGTTGCCGCCCGCGAAGCCCGCGCCGCCGGGGCCGGGCAGCGCGACGAGCGCGACGTCGGCGAACACCTCGAGCAGCGTCGCGCCGAGGGCCCGCACGAGGTCCAGCGAGCCCGAGTCGATGACGTTCAGCGCGTATAGGCCCTCCGGACGCAGCACGCGGCGGACGTCGCGGGTGAACTCGACCGTCGCGAGGTGCCACGGGATCGAGCGGCCGCCGAACGCGTCGCCGACGACGACGTCGGCCGACGCGGCGGGCTCGGCGCGCAGCGTCACGCGCGCGTCGCCGGCGCGCACGCGCAGGTCCGGCCCCGTCCGGAGGCCGAGCCGCTCGCGGGCGAGATCGACGAGCGCCGCGTCGACCTCCAGCACGCGCGAGCGCGAGCCGGGGCGGGTGGCGGCGAGGTAGCGCGGCAGCGTGAAGCCGCCGCCGCCCAGGAACACCGCGTCGAGCGGCGCCCGGGGCTCCGCCGCGCCGTCGATGGCGTCGGCGATCCAGCGGACGTAGTCGAACTCCAGGTGGCGCGGGTCGCCCAGATCGACGTACGAGTGCCGCAGGTCGTCCAGCACGAGGATCCGCCCGGCGGGCCGCGCGTCGTCGCGCAGCACGCGCGCGCAGTGGTACGTGCTCTCGGCGTCGCAGGGCGAGCCCGCG
>DATMVH010000513.1:0-3238 GCA_035563395.1 Solirubrobacteraceae bacterium | reverse complement strand
CGCGTCCGGGTCGGCGCCGCCGACGCCGTCGTCGTCCACCTCGACGACCAGGTCGCCGTCCTCGTGGGCCACGCGCACGCGCGCGCTCGACGCCGCCGCGTACTTGGCGACGTTCGCGAGCGACTCGGAGACGAAGTAGTACGCCGCCACCTCGACCGCGGCCGGCGGCCGCCGCTCGAGGTCGGCCTCGACCTCGACGGGCACCGGGGCGCGGTCGGCGAGCGACCGCAGGGCGACGGGCAGGCCGTGGTCGCTCAGGACCGCGGGATGGAGGCCGCGGGCGAGCTCCCGCAGCTCGGCGAGGGACTGCGCGAGCTCGGCCTGGGCGGCGGCCAGCAGGCGCGCCTCCTCCGAGCCGTCCTCGAGCCGCATGCCGAGGAGCTGCAGCTGCAGCGAGAGCGACACGAGCCGCTGCTGCGCCCCGTCGTGGAGGTCGCGCTCGAGGCGGCGGCGCTCGTCGGCGGCGCGCTGCATCTCGCGGGCCATCGCGCCGCACGGCGTGCTGCCGGCCGTCCGGCTGCGGCGGGGGGACATCGCGCGCCGCTCGCGGATCTCGTCTGTGTGGAGCTGGACGGCCATGGCGAAGAGGCTGCCGCAGCGGCGCCTCCCCGACCTCGGGGGGAGTCCCTGAACCTGCCCCCTGACCCCCTCGCCGAGGGGTCCGCACCCCGGGGCTCAGGGACCCGCGAGGCGCTCCACGAGGGCCGCGCCCTCGCGCGCCATGCGCGAGCGCGGGACCACGAGGTCGAAGCCCGCGCCCTCCGCCCGCAGCTTCACGTCGTGGTGCACGTGCGAGTAGACGCCGAGCGTGCGGGTGTCGCCGAGGTCGCCGGCGGCGCGCAGCCGCTCGACCGCGGCGATCCCGTCGAACCCCTCCGTCGCGAGGTCGATCACCAGCACGTCCGCGCCGCCGGGCCGCGCCGCGTCCGCGTCGCCGACGAGCTGCGCGTCGTGGCCGGCGGCCCGCAGCATGCCGAGGACGTTGGAACCGAGCAGGAGATCGTCGAAGACGGCGACGACCCGTGCCACTACTGGGCCCGGATCCGGCGGAACTCCTCGCGCACGGACTCGCCGCGACCCCACATGTAGGTCGTCTCGACGCGGCCGCTCCGCAGCTCGCGCAGCACGAGCTCGCCGCTGATCCCGGCCTCGTCGAGCAGCCGCAGCGTGCCGTGGACGGTCGGCGCGGCCGCGGCGTGGCCGAACTGGTGGGCGACGAGGATCCGCCAGTGCCAGTCGTGGTGCGAGTACGGCTGCGGGTTGACCTGCACGAGGAGCACGGCCGCGTCCACGTAGCGGCTCTCCTCCACGCGGAGGTCCAGCTCCATGTCGGTCCAGTCGGACGGCAGCGAGTCGAGGATCGCCTGGAAGGTCTCTGCGAGCGCCATGATGTGCAGAGCAATCTACCCGCATGGCCGCGCCGCCGCCCCTTCCCGACCCGGACGACCCGCTCGCGCCCGCCCGCGGGCTGGGCATGGACGGCCTGCTCGCGCTGCTCGACCAGCTGGGCGGCGCGGAGGAGTGCGCCGTCGTGCGCGGGGCGCTCGAGGCCGGGGTCTCCCCCGCCGTGGTCGTCGAGGAGCTCCAGCGCGAGGTGGAGCGGCGCCTGATGCGCAGCGCGCGGTTCTACGATGAGGCCGAATGGTGACCAGGGCCGACGACGCGACCGCGTACCGCGTGCTGGTCGAGGGCTGCGGGCTGCTCGACCGCTCCGAGCGCGGCAAGCTCGCGCTCACCGGCTCGGAGGCCAAGGCGTTCCTGCACGGCCAGATCACGAACGACGTCGAGGCGCTCGAGCCGGGGACGGGCTGCTACGCCGCGTTCCTGACGCACAAGGGGAAGATGCTCGGCGACCTGCGCGTCCTCGACGCCGGCGACGAGCTGCTGCTCGACTGCGAGCGCGTGGCCCTGCAGGAGCTTTTCAACATGATCCGGCGCTACAAGCTCGGGCGCGACGTGGAGCTCCACAAGCGGACCGTGGAGTCGGGCCTGCTGTCGCTGATCGGCCCGGGCGCGCGCGCCGCGGCCGGCGCGGAGGACCTGCCGGACGCCGAGCACGCGCACCGCGCCGCCGAGCTCGCCGGTGCGCCGGTGCGGCTCGTGGTCACCGACCTCGGCGTCGACGTGCTGTGCGACGCCGCCGACACCGGGCGCGTCGCGGCGGCGCTGCGGGGCGCCGGGGCCGTCGACGTCGAGGAGGCCGACGCCGAGGTGCGCCGCGTGGAGACGGGGCGGCCGCGCTACGGCGTGGAGATCGACGACGGCGTCATCCCCCAGGAGGCGGGCCTCAACGAGCGCGCGGTGTCCTTCACCAAGGGCTGCTACGTCGGCCAGGAGACGGTCGCCCGGCTGTTCTACCGCGGCAAGCCGAACCGCCACCTGCGCGGGCTGCGCCTGAGCGGGCCGGCGGAGCGGGGCGCCGCGCTGCGGCTCGGGGAGCGCGAGGTGGGCCGCCTGGCCACGGTGGTGACGTCGCCGGTGCACGGCACGATCGCGCTCGCGCTCGTGCGGCGCGAGGCGGAGCCGGGCGCGACGCTCGCCGTCGGCGCCGGCGAGGTCTCGGCCACCGTCGTCGGATTGCCGTTCGCGGAGGCGTAGGCGTAGCCTTCGCGGCACTCGGTCCCATCCGGAGGGAGGGCCTTGATGGCTCCATCTGCGCACGTGCTCGTCCTCGCCAGCCTGACCGCCACCTCGGGCGACCTGATCGCCGCCCTGCAGGAGCGCGCGCGCCGGAGCCCAGCCCGCTTCACGCTGCTGATGCCGGGGCAGGGACCGGGCCTCGCCGGCCGCAAGGCGGTGGAGCCGCAGCTGCAGGAGGCGCTCGAGCAGTGGCGCGCCGCGGGCCTCGAGGCCGACGGGGTCACGGGCGACAGCGACCCGATCGACGCCGTGTCGGAGGTCTGGAACCCCGCGACGTTCGACGAGGTGATCGTGTCGACGCTTCCCGGGCAGGCGTCGAAGTGGCTGCGCTGGGACATGCCGCACCGCGTCGCGCAGCTCACCGGCGCGCTCGTGACGCACGTCACGGCGATGGACATGCGCCCCGAGCCTGCGCACGGCCCGCCGCCCGTGCACGAGAAGTCGCCGCTCGGCCCCCTCGGCGTGCTGGCGTGGGGCGGCAAGCGCGACTGAACGTCGCCGTCGCCGCCATGCGCTAAGACGAAGGCGTGCGCCGCCGTCGCCGCCGCCGTCGTCCGCCGACCTTCGCCGCCTCGGGGCCGGGCTCCGTCCGCTGGCT
>DATMVH010000512.1:0-5988 GCA_035563395.1 Solirubrobacteraceae bacterium | reverse complement strand
AGCAGCGCGCGGTCGGCGCGGTCGATCAGCGTGCTCGCCTGCTCGTCCGGCCGCCAGTGCGCAAGCCCGCCGGTGGCGCTGACCGCGACGTGCTCGTGAAGCCGCACGCGCGCGACGGCGGCGAGCGCGCGGTCGACCACGCGCCGCGCGGTCTCCTCGTTCGTCATGGGGAGCAGGAGCGCGAACTCGTCGCCGCCGTAGCGGGCGACCTTGTCGTAGCTCCGCACGGACCCCCGCAGCGCGTCGGCGACGTCCCGCAGCAGCGCGTCGCCGACCAGGTGCCCGAGGGTGTCGTTGACGCCCTTGAAGTCGTTCAAGTCCATCAGCGCGAGGGCGAGCGGCTTGTCGTCGCGGGCCGCCCGCGCGATCTCCTCGCGCAGGCGGTCCTGGAACGCGCCGTGGTTGAGGCAGCCGGTCAGGGAGTCGAGCGCCGCGGCCTCGCGCGCGGCGGCGTGGTCGGCGGCGTTGCGCCACGTGATGCCGGCCAGCTCGGCGAACGCGACGAGGAGCTCGGTGTCCTCGCGCTCGATCCAGCGGTCGCCGAGGTAGCCGGCGAGCACGACGCCTTCCACGCGGTCGTGCGGCCGGATCGGCGCCGCGACCGCCGACCGCAGCCGGCCGGAGCCGGGGAGCGCATCGCCCATCCCCTGCGACGGCTGCCGGACGAGCGGGCGGGCCGCGCGCACGACCTGCTCGTGCAGCGGCTCCTCCGTGGCGGGCAGGCGCGCGTGGAGCGCCGTCTCGGGGACGCCGGTCCCCGCCACCACCTCGAAGTGCCCGAGGTCGCCGGCGGCGAAGACCATGACGATGTCGGCCTCGAGCACGTGCGCGACCTCCGAGGACAGCGTTCGCAGCACGTCGCGCCGGAGCAGGGACGCCGACAGCGCCTTCGCGGCGCGCGCGAGCGCCGCCTGGCGGGCGGCGTGCCGGTCGCGCTCGGCGGCGAGCCACGCGCGCTCGAGGCCGTGTCCGGCGCTCGTGGCGACCGCCTCGAGCAGCGCGAGCTCCGCCGCGTCGAACCCCTCGTCGTACAGCCGCCCGACGCCGATGACGACCTGCCGGCCGTTTTCCGCCGAGTACGGGGAGAGCGCGAGGCGGTGGGCGCCGAGGCCGAGCAGGTCCGCTCCGGCGTGCGCGCGCGGCCGCGACGTCCCGAGCGCCTCGCGGACGAGCGGGTCGGCGCCGGCGTCCGCCGCCTGCGCCGGAGTCATGCCCATCGCGGCGACCGTCTCCCGCTCCCCGCGATCCGGTCGCGTGACGACGACGAACCCGATCTCCGCCTCGAGCGCCTCGCACAGCTCGTCGATCGTCGCGCGGGCGACCTCCCGGTCCGTCCGGGCGGAGTTGACCAGCGCGATGATCTCCGCGCGCCGCGACGCCTCGATGAACCGGCGGACGACGCCTCCGTCGTCGTAGTCCACGGCCGCCTCAGGCGAAGGCGACCACCACGACGGCATGATTGCGATCCCCCTTCGCGCCGCGCGTCCGGCCGACTTCGCCGCGGGTGTAGAGGCCCGTGACGGGCGCGCCGCCGAACGCCTCCAGCAGCGCGTCGACCTCCTCGCTCGCGCGCGCGCCGAGCGCGCGCTTGCGGGCGGCGCAGTCGAACACGAGCGCCGCGCGCGGCGCGGTGGGAAGCAGGTCGAGCGTCGTCCCGACGGCGCCGGCGGCGCTCTCGACGATTGTCTGCACCGTCTGCTCCGTGAACCAGACGGCGGCGTTGGCGGGAATCGCGGTCGCGCACGCCAGCCCTCCGCCCTCCGCCCTCCCCCGGACGTGCCGGAGGCGGAGCAGGCCGCGGAGCTCCGGCTGGCCGAGCGGGTGGAGGACCGCGAGCGACTCGAAGGTGTCGTCGTCGAGCGGCGGCCCGGACCGGCCGAGGCCCTCGAGGTAGACCTCCTCGGCGGGCCGGCCGTTGAGCTCGAGCACCGCACGTCCCTCGGTCCGCGTCGCGATGGCCGGCGACGAGCGCGGCCGGCACCCGTGGGCGATGCCGACGGCGACAGGCTCCGGCGAGGCGAGCGCGATGGCCACGACGGCGTCGCGGCTCACGGTGTCCCCGGCGAGCACGCACGGGTCCGGGCCGTTCGCGCCGCCGCCGGCCAGGGGGATCCGCCCGCCGACCACGGAGTAGGCGCCGTCGATCGCCGCCGCCTCGTCGCCCGACCGCGGGTCGACGAACAGGAGCAGGACGGCGTGACCCGGCCGCAGGTCGACGTCCCCGACCGCGGCCTGCGCCGCCGCGCGCCCCGCGGCGTACACGTCGTCCGAGGCGTCGTGGGCGACGCCGACGCCGACCGCGAGCTCCGGGCCGAACACCGCGACGCCGCAGCCCGCCGAGCGCACGCCTTCTCGGGTGATGAGCCCGTCGCTCGTCATGCCCGCCACCGCGGCGCCCGGCGCGGCGGATGCGGCCCGGGCGAGCACCGACAGCGCCGGCATCGAGTCGTCCGGGAACAGCAGCACGAGCGCCGGCGGCGCGTCGATCGTGTCCACGGCCGAGGCGATGGCGTCGCCGACCGCCTCGACGTCCTCCGCCCAGGCCGATGCGCTCAACGTCGTGGTCTGAGTCATCCGCTCCCCGAGAATGCCGAGATGCTCGGCGCTCTGCGTTGTTCGCCGATCGTGTCCCCCTCCGGCGCTCTCGAGCTCGCGCTTGAGCAGTGCGGCGCAAGGGTAACCGCGTTGCGCCCCCCGTACCCCGGAACAGGAGAGGATGGGCGTGACCCCCCGCTCGCTCGTTGCCGTGCTGACCGCCTTCCTGGTCCTCTGCACCCCGGCGACCGCCGCTGCGCAGGATCCCCCGCTCGTGAACTGGGCCTCGCTCTTGCCCGCGCTCTCGTCGAGTTACGAGCCGTCGAGCGCCGACGAGTGCCGGTCGGGGAGCCCGCGCTGCCTCGACGCGATGGTCCGCGAGATGGATCGCCGGCTGGACCGGCTCGCGGACAGCTGTCATCACGATGCCATCTTCGGGCTGTCCTACCTGCGCACGACGGAGGCGTTCCGGCATGCGGTCTTCGAGCCCGGCTTCTTCGACGACCCGCGCTTCATCACCCACGAGGGCGCGGTCTTCGCGGCGCTCTACTTCGACGCCTTCGACACGTGGCATTCGCGCTCGCGGGACCGGACGCCGCGCGCGTGGGCGATCGCCTTCGATGCCGCGCAAGATCGCGAGGTGCCGGCCATCGGCAACCTCCTCCTGGGGATGAACGCCCACATCTCCCGCGACCGTCCCTACGTGCTCGCCTCGGTGGGACTGACGGAGCCGGACGGCGACTCGCGGAAGGAGGACAACGACGAGGTCAACGTCTTCCTCAACCGCGTCGGGAACGCGCTGGTCGACGAGATCGCCCGGCGCTTCGACCCGTCGATCGACGACACGGACCTCCCGGGGTTCATCGACGAGCTTCTGACCTTCCAGATCGTCCCGATGTGGCGCGAGGTCGCATGGCGGCACGCGGAGCGGCTCGTGGCTGCCTCGACGCCGCTGGAGCGCGCCGCGGTGGTCGCCTCGATCGAGCAGTACGCGGCTGAGCAGGCGAATCTCATCCGCCGGCTCACGGCGTACCTCCCGGTGGTCCAGTCGAGCGCCCAGCGCGACGCCTGGTGCGCGGCGCACGGCTGAGGCTGCGGCGCCATGATGGGGGACGTTCGACCGCAGCGCCCGATTCGTCATCACCCCGGAGGATCGCCATGACAGACGTCGACACCCGACGGCGGGACACGACCGCCGCGCCGTACCTGGGGCGCCAGCCCGACGACATGCGGCCCGACCTCGTCGTGCCGGACGTCTGGCCGCGCGACGAGCGGCTGTGGGTGCCGCTCGACGACGGGGTGTGGTCGCGGCCGCTGCACTTCGACGTGACGCACGGCCAGTACACGCACCTGATGCGCGTGACGCGGCAGGGCATCATCGCCCGCCACCGCCACACGGGGCCCGTGTTCGCGCAGATCCTCAGGGGCCGCTGGCACTACCTCGAGCACGACTGGGTCGCCGAGGAGGGCGGCTTCGCCTACGAGCCGCCGGGGGAGACGCACACGCTCGTCGTGCCCGAGGGGTGCGAGGAGATGGCGACGCTCTTCCAGGTAAACGGCGCGCTCGTCTACGTCGAGCAGGACGGCACCGCGATCGGCTACGACGACGTGTTCACGCGGCTGGAGAGGACGCGCGCCCACTACGAGGCGGCCGGGATCGACCCGGCGTACCTCGAGAGCCTCGTCCGCTGAGCGGCCGGTCCGGGGTCAGGGCTCGACGACGAGCTTGAGGACGTCGCGGCGGCCGCCTTCGAGATCGGCGAAGGCGGCCGCGACGTCGTCGAGCGGGTACCGCCGGATCAGGTCCTCGGACTCGGGCAGCGCCCCGGCGGCGAGGATCTCCATCGCGGTCGCGAAGTCGCCGCGCGTGTACATCTGGACGCCGACGAGCGCCCGCTCGCCGCGCTGGAGCACGACGCCGTCGAGGCGGAGGTCGGCGGGCATGATGCCCACGAGCACGGCGCGGCCGCCCTTCCGGGTGAGCGCGAGCGCGTCCGCCGCGGTGGCCTGGCCGCCGACGCAGTCGAAGGCCACGTCCACGCCCTCCGGCCGGACGGCGTCGCGCACGTGGTCGGCGAGCGCCACGGCCCGCGTGTCGACGGTGTCGCCGGCGCCGAGGCGGCGGGCGAGGGCGAGCCGGTCCTCCGCGAGGTCGGCGAGCAGGATCCGCTCGACGCCGCTGTGGCGGAGGGCCAGCGCCGTGAACAGCCCGATCGGCCCGGCGCCGATGATGACGACCTCCTCGTCCGGCCGCACCGCCGCGCGCTCCGCGGCGTGGACGCCGACGGCCAGCGGCTCCACGAACACCCGCCGGCTCGCCGGCACGCCCGGGTCCATCGGCAGCACGTTGGCCGCCGGCACGGCGACGAGGTCGCTGAGGCCGCCGGGGTGCTCGCCGCCGACGAAGCTCATCGACACGCAGACGTGCGGCTCGCCGCGGCGACAGTTGTGGCAGCGGCCGCAGCCGGTGGGCGGGAACACGGCCACGCGCGCGCCGGGCTCGAAGGCGCCGCCGGCCTCCTCGATCGTGCCGTGGAACTCGTGGCCGAGCAGCAGCGGCGGCTGCAGCGTGGGGTGGCGGCCGGAGTAGAGCTTGAGATCGGAGCCGCAGAGCCCGCACTCCGCGACCCGGACGAGGACCTGGTCCTCGGCGGGGGCGTGGATCTCGCGCTCCTCGACGGCGATCGCGCCGGGTGAGGTGACGACGGCGACGCGGCCGTTCACGGGCGGTGTGCGGTGGCGGCGGGCGGCATGGGGACGCAGGCTAACGCGAGTGCGCGGTGGACGCGTCCGGACCGTCGCTACCGCGAGAGCCAGCCGCCGTCGACCGCGATCACGCTGCCCGACACGTACTGCGAGGCGTCCGAGGCGAGGAACACGACGGCGCCGGCGAGGTCGTCGGGCTCGCCCCACCGGCCGGCGGGCATGCGCGCGCGGAAGGTCTCGTAGCGGGCGGGGTCCTCGCGCAGCGCGACCGTGAGCTCCGTGGCCATGTAGCCCGGCGCGATCCCGTTCACGCGGACCCCGCGGCCGGTCCACTCGTTCGCGAGCGCGCGCGTGACGCCGAGCAGCCCGTGCTTGGACGCCGTGTACGACGTCACCTCGATGCCGCCTTGGAAGGAGTTCATCGACACGACATTGACGATGCTGCCGGGTCGTCCGGCGGCGAGCCGCGCGCGCCCGAACGCCTGCGCGAGGAAGAACGGAGCCGTCAGGTTCAGCGCGATGACCGCATGCCACTCCTCGGCGGGCACGTCCGTCGACGGCCCGCGCCGGATCATGCCCGCGTTGTTGACCAGGACGGCCACGTCCTCGCAGCGCTCCTCGCTCCAGGCCACCAGCTCGGCCGCCTGCTCCGGCGTGAGCGCGGCGAGGTCGGCGGCGCGGGTCTCGCAGCGCACGCCGCGCTCGCGCACGGCGGCCGCGACGTCGTCGAGCGGCGCGACGTCCACC
>DATMVH010000511.1:0-3406 GCA_035563395.1 Solirubrobacteraceae bacterium | reverse complement strand
CGTGCCACTTCGCGCGCGCGATCGAGCTGACGCGCGGCTGGGGGGCGCGCGGCTGGCTCGTCCACGCGATCGTCGACTACGCGCGCGCGGTGCCCGCCCCGGCGTCCGCGGCGGACCTGCTCGCCGAGGCCGAGGCGCTGTCGGCGCAGTACGGCCTGCGGCCCGTGCAGGAACGCCTGGCGGGCTGTCAGTAGGCGCCGAACCAGCGGTTGGTGCCGGAGTCCTTCCAGCGGTTCGTGGCGACGTTGTCGAGCTGCTCGAGCGAGTCGATGGCGTCCTCGATCCGCCGCGTCACCTCGACGCGGTTGAGCCGCTCCTCCTCGTAGCGCAGGACGCTCCTGAGCCGGAGCGTGAGCTGGTCGACCGCCGCCTCGATCTCGTCGTGGAGGAGCTTGCCGATCTTCTCCGGCGGCAGGCCTTCCAGCTCCTCGAGCTTCGCGTCGATGTTGCCTTCCTGCACCTGCTCCTCCTTGCTCACGGGTCGCGGCAGCGTCGGGGCCTGGCCCGGACGGGGCGGCGGCACGGTCGGCGCCCGGCGCCCGCGTCCGAAGCGCAACCGGCGGCTGGCCACGAGCGCGCCCGCTCCGTCGTAGCCGAGCACGTGCAGCTCGTGGCGGAGGTCCGGCGCCGCGGTGAACCGCAGCTCCGCGCCCTTCCCCTCCAGCGGGGCGCGCGACTGCACGGCGCGCCCGTCGAGCACGACGTCCACGTCGGCGACGCCCTCGGCGGTCACGGTCAGCGTCACGGTGCCGTCCTCGTACTCGCCCTCCGGCAGCGCCACGTCGAGGCTGCGCGGACCCGTCGCCTCGAACTGCTCGTCGAGCAGTCGGAGCGCGTGCGCGATGAGATCCTCGTTCGTGCCTTCCACGTCGCGCCGCGTCAGCGGGTGCACGACCTTGGGAGCGACGCCGAAGCCCTCCACCGGCTGTCCGGCCTGCGCGGCCACGCGCGTCGTGGCCCGCACCGCGATGTCGAAGCTGTACTCCTCGGGCACCCGGCGGTACGGCTCCAGCCAGCTCTCGAGGCAGTTGAGGCTCCAGGGATTGCCGCCGCCGCCGCCGGTCGCGCCGTCCGTGCCGAGGACCACGCCGCAGCCGTGGTCCTGCACCCCCGCGGCGAAGACCTCCGTGGCGCTGTAGGACAGCGCGTCCACGACGACGACGAGCCCGGCGAAGTGGCGCTGGCCGATCTCGTTGCAGCTCTCGACGTGATGGTCGCTCAGCGGGAGCTCCGCCGACGCCATGACGCCGGTGGTGCGCGCGCGGTCGAGCGACGACCGCCACCGCCCGATCGGCGGCTTGGCCGTCGCGCAGATCCGCCGCGTCCCGTCCGTCGCGCTGAAGAACAGCGACTGCGGCGCGACCTCGCCCGGCGTGAAGAGCTGCAGCAGCCGCTCCGCGGCGGCGAGCGTCCCGCCGCCGTTGCCGCGCAGGTCGAGGATCAGGCCGCGGCTCGCGTCCAGCCGGTCGAGGATGCCGATGACGTCGAAGACGAAGCCCGTGACGTCGTCGACGTCGAAGGAGTAGATGCGGACGTAGCCCACGTCGTCGAGCGCCTGCCCGTACTTGAGCTTGTCGCGGTGGGCCGCCGTCACGCCCTCGTCGGTCGTCCCGTCCGCGACGTACGGCACGCCGCTGGGGGCCGGCCGCGCGGGCACGCGCTCCACGCGCTCGTAGCGCTCGAAGCGCGCGTTCTGCGTCGTGCGGGTGATCCAGTCGATCGCGCGCCCGTACGCGAGCCCGTCGATGGCGATGCGATCGGTGGGGTCGCGCTCCACCGGCCGCTCCTCTACCGCCCAGGCGCGCACCACCTCGCCCGTCGCCCCGTCGTGGAGGAAGCGGAGCCGCACCTCGTCCTCGTTTGGGAGCGGCACGAAGGTGAGCGGACGGTCGGTGAGCAGCGCGAGCCCGCGCGCGACGTAGGCGTCGGGGCTCCCGCCGCCGGTCTGGCGGGCGTTCAGCGTGACCGCCCGCGCGATCGGGACGTCGTTGAAGTGGGTGATCTCGGCGCCGAGGGGGACGGCCGCGCGCGCATCGCCGGGCCAGTTCCCCACCACCTCGGTGACGATGAAGCGCCGCTCCCCGTCCGTGGCGGCCTGGATCCGGACGCCCAGCGTGGCCAGCATCCCGCGGTAGGGCTTCGGCATCCAGCACGTCGTGTGCCGGTCGCGCAGGTCGGCGAAGATCGCCAGCAGCTCGTCCTGGAACTCCCGCAGCGAGAGCTCGGGGAGGGCCGGCAGGCGCCGCACGTCCGCCTGGACCCGCTGGCGCAGCAGCCGCAACGGGCCGAGCGGGTCGGCGCCGTGCATGGCGCGCTTCAACTGGTGGTGGACATAGAAGTCGCGGACCAGGTCCTCCGCCGTCCGCACCACGGTCTCCAGGTCGCCGAGGAGGGCGGCCACGCGCTCCTCGGGCGTGCGGTCGTCGTCCGCGCTCTCGGGGACCTCGCCCCGCATCCGCCTGGCGTCCTCGGCGGCGGCCCGCTCACGGAACTGCGCAAGGGGCTCTGGACTCGTGATCAAGCGCGCTCCTCGGGGGACGGTGCGGCGGACGACGGGGTGGCGCGACCGTATCCAGCGCGCGGCGCGCGCGCAAGCCGGGCGCCGCTCACGGCAACACCGCCACCACGTCGCCCTCGACCGCCCGGAACGGATCGCTGTCGCGCCCGCCGGCGGTCCGGCGCTCGACCGCGAACTCCGCCGTGCCGTCGGCCGGGAGGGTGACGACGTGCGGCTCGAGGCCGCCGCCCGGTCGCCACTCGACCACGCGGCTCTGGACGACGGCGCCGGCGTCGTCGCGCACGCGCAGCGTGACGCGCACCCAGCGCAGCCCCTCGTCCTCGAGCTCGCCACCGAGCCACTCGACGCGCAGGCGCCGGTCGGACCCGGCGGCGACCACGAGCAGCCCGCCGGCGCTCGACCCGCCGCCGAGCGAGCGCACCTGGCCGGCGCTGGTCACCCCGACCGCGGTCCAGGTGACGGCGTCGCCGGCGGTCAGCACCGGGACGGCGATCGGGTCGCCCTCGAAGGCCGGTGCGCGCAGGCGGCGGCGCTCCTCCACGCGGTAGCCCGTGGCGGCGTCCGCGTAGCTCGCGGTGAGCACGATCTCCGCCAGCCCCTCCGTGTCGCCGGTGACGAGCGGGGAGATCTCCACCGCCGTGGCGAACGGGGTGTTGGCGATCAGCTCGGCGTCGACCAGCGCCTGCGGCGGCAGCACGATCCGCCGCCCGCCGGCGTAGCGGTAGGTGAGCGCGGCCTCGAGCGCGACCGGCTCGAGCTCCCCGCGGCGCACCTCCCACGCCGCTTCAGGCGCCTGGGGCGAGACGATCAGGCGCTCGCGGGCGGCGACGGCGCCGTCCGGCCGCCGGGCGGTGACGTCGGCCTCCACGGCGGTCAGCCCCGCGTCGT
>DATMVH010000510.1:0-6982 GCA_035563395.1 Solirubrobacteraceae bacterium | reverse complement strand
CGTTTGGTGCGTCGTGCGCAGCCATGGCGCTCAGCGGAGGTCCTCGTCCTCGCGCGGGGCCGTCGCTCCCGGCGAGCCGGATGGCATGACGCCGCAGGTCAGGGAGACGTCCTCCGCGGCGCGGCCGGGGGCCGGCGCGTCGAGGCGGGGCTCGCGCGGCGGGACCGGCGTGCCGGCCGTGCCGGTCTCGCCGCCGACGCCCGTAGCGCCCAGGCCGCCCGGGGTCGCGCCCGTGCCGCCGACGGCGGCGCCGTAGGACCCGCCGCTGGTGTAGCCGGGGCCGGTCTCGGTGCCGGTGGACACGCCGCTGCCGTAGCTCGCGCCCACGCTCGTGCCGGTCGTCCCGGCGCCGGTGCCGAGGCCGGTGGCGGGCGAAACGTCGCGGGTGCGCGCCGGCAGGCGGCCGGACGTCGCGTAGCGCGACTCGTAGCGGCGGGTGCTCGAGGCCTTGAGGAAGCGCGAGGCGAGGAAGCCGAGCGCGATGCCGCCGGCCATCACGGCCCACGGCTGGCGGCGGCCGAAGTCCTCGACGTCGCCGAGGATGCGGTCGGCGTCCGAGTCGCGCAGGTACGACCCGACGCGCTCTGCCCGCTCGGCGGCCTGCTCGGCGAGCTGCGCCGGCTTGTCCTTGCCCTGCTCGCGGAGCTGCTCCGCGACGGTGCGGACGTCAGAGGCGACGCCATGGACCTGCTCGCCCGCCTGCGTGGAGCGCTGGTCGACCTGACCGCGCACGACGCCGCGTGCCTGGCCGGCGGCCTGCTGGGCCTGCTCCTTGGCCTTTTCCTTGGCCTGCTCGGCCGTCGAGTCGCTCGACGACGACGTCGTCGACGGCCCGTTGGTGGTTGACTGATAGGTCTGCAACGCAGCCTCCGGGAATCGGGGAAGTTCGTGTGCTGCCCTCAGGCCTGCCCGAACCAAGGCCCGCCGCACGCCGCTCCACGTTCGCTCCGTGACTGGGAGGACGGTTAGCCTTCGAACCACGAGCGCCCCTCCTGGCGCGTTCGCGCTGCCCGGTCAGAGGCCGGCGGGATGGCGCACGGTGTAGCCGGACGGATCGCGCGACCGCCACTGCCAGCGCGATCCGCTCTCCGCACGGCCGGTCGTGTCGAACCGCCGGCCGTTGACGACCATGTAGACGTGACCCGGGTTGGCGTAGATGGTCACCCACCGCCCGGGGCCCGGCCGCCCGTAGGTCATGAACCCGCCCGAGGTGAGCGGGCTCGACAGGAGACCCGCGCCGTGGAGGGCGTACGAGACGGAGCCCGAGCAGTCGTAGCCCGAGTCCTCCCACTGCGCGTGGCCCCCGCCGTACTTGTACGGCATGTCCGCGATGCGGTTCGCCGCGGCGATGATCCGGCGCACGACCGCCGAGCCGCTGCGCCGGCCGATGGCACGCCGTCGCAGCACCGTGCTGGTGCCGGGGTGCCCGAGCGCCGCCCACGTCGCCGGGCCGACGACGCCGTCGACCGTCAGGCCGTGACGGCGCTGGAAGCGCCTCACCGCGCGCGCCGTCGCCGGCCCGAAGATGCCGTCCGGCGTGACGCCGACCGCCCGCTGCAACCGGCGCACGAGCGCGCCGCGCGACCGTACGCGCGACGCGGACGCGCCTCGCGAGGCACGGCTGTGTCGCAGCGCTCGCCAGGTGGCTGGACCGACCACGCCGTCGGCGGTGAGGCCGTGGCGGCGCTGGAAGCGCATGACGGCGCGGCGCGTCGCGGGCCCGAAGACGCCGTCCGCGCGGAGTCCGAGCCACCGCTGCACTTTCTCCACCCGTGGCCCGCGCGAGCCCTTCTTCAGCGCCGCGTCCGCCGTCCCCACGGCGGCGACGAGCGCCAGCAGCAGGGTCGCGAGGAGCGTGGCGGGGATTCGCGGCATCGTGGCGGGCGCCTGCGAGGTGAGCTGACGGGCTCGCGCCGTGCGCTACGCCGCGGTCCACGCGGCGATTCGCCCCCGCGGCCGTGGCCGCTGTGGTTCCCCCGCTCCCCGGGATCCGGTCCCCGGCGATTCGGCCGCGTCGTTCTACCAGCGCGCATTCCTGCCCGTGCACGATCCCTTGCATTTCGGCGCGCGGCGACGGTGGCCGGGCACCGGCGTCGCGCGTCAGGCCCCCGGCACGGGCGCCGCGTCCGGGTTCACGTTCGCGACGTCCGACCTTCGGACCATGAGCAGCAGGAGCAGCGCCCCGGCTGCGATGAGGATCGCGGCCGCGAAGAACGCGACGTTGAAGCCGTCGACAAGCGCCCGCGGCTGCGAGGAGCCGCCGGCGATGACGTCCGCCGTCTTGTCGGCGGCGAGCGTCGACAGGATCGCCAGGCCGAGCGCCCCGCCGACCTGCTGCGACGTGTTGAACAGCCCGGAGGCGAGGCCGGCGTCCTCCTCGCCCACGTTCGTGGTGGCGATGAGGGTCACGGGGACGAAGGTCAGGCCCATCCCGATCGACTGCGGGATGAGGCCGGGGAGGATCGTCCCCGCGTACGTGCCGTCCACAGGGCTGTCCGACAGCAGCAGCAGGCCAGTCGCAGCGACGATCATGCCGATGACGGACACCGTCCGCACACCGATCCGCTTCACCAGCTGTTGCGCGAGCGCGGCACCGACCATGATCCCGGCGGTCACCGGCAGGAACGCGAGCCCAGCCTGCAGCGGCGAGTAGCCGAGGATCTGCTGGACGTAGAGCGACGAGAAGAAGAAGAACGCGAACAGGCCGCCGGCCACGACGAGCAGCACGCCGTTGGCGCCCAGCAGCGAGCGCACGCGGAAGATCCCGAGCCGGATGAGCGGCGCGGGCGAGCGCGACTCGATGAACACGAACGCCGCCAGCAGGGCCACGGAGATCGCCGCGAGCCCGAGGGTCTCGGCGGACCCCCAGCCGAAGTCCTCCGCCTTGACGATCGCGTACACGAGGACGACGAGGCCGGCGGTGACCGTGACGGCACCCGGCACGTCCGCCGTCGCCTGTCGCTGCGCGGCACGGGACTCGGGCACATGACGCAGTGCCAAGGCGACCGTCGCGATGCCGATCGGGATGTTGACGAAGAAGATCCACTCCCAGCTCAGCAGGTCGGTGAGGATCCCGCCGAGCAGGAGGCCGAACGCGCCGCCGCCGGCGGCGATCGCACTCCACACCCCGAGCGCCTTCGTCCGGTCGGCGCCCTCCGCGAAGGTGGTGGTGATGATGGAGAGAGCGGCGGGCGAGACGAGCGCACCCCCGAGACCCTGCAGCGCGCGCGAGGCCACGAGGAATTCCGAGGACGTTGCGAGCCCGTTCAGGAGCGAGGCCGCCGTGAAGACCACGACGCCGGCGACGAAGACCTTCCGCCGCCCGATGAGATCGCCGGCACGGCCGCCCAGGAGGAGGAAGCCGCCGAAGACGAGCGTGTACCCGTTGATCACCCACTGAAGGTCGGCGGGGGAGAACCCGAGGTCCTGCTGGATCGACGGCAGCGCGACGTTCACCACGGTCGCGTCGAGGATGACCATGAACTGCGCGAGGCAGACGATGACCAGGACGAGCCAGCGGTTGCTTCCGCCCTCGCCGGGCGGCGGCTCGAGCGGCTCTGGGCGCTCGGCGATGCGGGACGACACGGGACCTCCGGAGGAAGCTGGGACGGACGGAGGGGGAGCGGTGGGTCGGCCACGGTAGCACCAACCTGAGCCGCGCCTCCGCTTTCAGAGGGGCACGTGTTTCGCCGTGTCGCATGCGAACGTACGTTCGCACATGCACCCGACGGAAACTCGCTCCGCCGCCCAGCAGCTCGCCGCCGCCGGCCACGACGACGCGGACATCGCGCGCCGGCTGGGGCGTGGCGCGCCGCACGGTTTACGGACTGGCGCACGGGTCGCGCGCGCCCGCGCGCGATGTGGTCTGAGATGCGGGCCTCCGGCGCGGCGCGTCGTCGTGCGGGCGGATGACTACGCCGAGCTTGCTCGGCGTCTATCTCGGCGAACCGCCACATCGGCCGCACCTCGCGGACGTACCGCCTGCGCATCTCGCTCGACGCGCGCTATCCGGGCATCGTCGCGGACGTGCACGCGCTGCTCGGCCGGTGCTTTCCCGCCAACCGGGTCGGTTGGCCTGGTCGCCGACGGAGGCTCCACGGTCGTGCGGTGGGTCGACAACGCACACCTGCCGTGCCTCCTCCCGCAGCACGGGGAAGGCAAGAAGCACGAGCGTCGGATCTTCCTCGAGAACTGGCAGCACGATCTCGTGGCGGAGGCGCCGTGGGCGTTCCTCCGCGGCTGCATCCGCTCGGACGGTTGCGTCTACGTGAACCGCACGGGCCCGTCCGAGTACCTGTCGTACGGGTTCCACAACCACTCGACGGAGATCCTCGACCTGTCCGAGCGCGTGTGCCGCGCCGTGGACCTCGACTGTCGGCGCACGGCCCACGACGTGCGGAGCTACCGGCGCGCGAGCGTTGGGCCGCTGCTCGAGCACGTCGGGGTGAAGCGGTGACGCACGCCATTCGGCTGCGCGCCCCCGGTCGCGCTCGCGCGAAATCGCTATCGTTGTGCCGCCTCGCGGCTGTGGCGAAATTGGTATACGCGCAGGCTTCAGGTGCCTGTGGGCTTTACGCCCGTGGAGGTTCGAGTCCTCTCAGCCGCATCCGGCGACGCCGTTGCTACCCTGGCGCACGCATCCTCGCCGCTATCGTCTAGGGGACTAGGACGCCGCCCTCTCACGGCGGAAACCGGGGTTCGAATCCCCGTAGCGGTACCTCGTGCAGCCCCGGAAGTTGCGGGGTTTCGTCGTTCGAGGGGCGCGACGCCGGTCCGTCCGGCGGTCGCGAGAGCATCGGTTCATGGAAAGGCCGATGAATCCCTACGAGCGCCGCGTCGTCGCCGACGCGATCGAGCACCAGGAGCGCGCGCTGCGCCGGCGCCATGCCCGCGGCCCGTCGCGCGACCCGGTGCTCGCGGCGCTCCTCAGCATCGAAGGCCATGCGGACCGGCCGCTTGCGGTCAGGGGCTCGCTGGCGAAGCTGCGCAGCCGCACGTAGAGCTCACGTTCGCATGGCGCCGCCGGGGCAGTCGGCAGGCGAGCGGCATGACGGAGCGGGACACGCGTCCTCGCCGCGGCGGGTGCCCGCCGCCGCGACGACGGCCACGCCTCCGGTGGTCGGCGACCGCGGCCGCGATCCGGATCGCCCACGGCAGCCGGCCTCGCGGCATGGCGCTCTCCGTCACCGGGTCCTCCGCGACGCGGCGCGCGCTCGTCGCCCCTTGTAGCCCGCCACGGCAGCACCGCACGTGTGGTCCGCTCCCGCGGCTTGGTCGCCGTACCAAGAAGTCTCGCGGCACGACCGTCGCCGGAATCCGCCCGCCGGGCCGGTTCGGGCGCCCGCACCTCGGAAACACGGGCAGGCCGTTCGCGAACGGACCTGTTGGCCCGGTGTGCGGTCAGCACGGTGCCTGGGATCTTCATGGCACGCCCTCCTGCTTCCGACACCGATTCCCACATGACCACGCACACGACTCATCTGACGCGCGAGCTGGACCGCCGGATCAACGACGGGATCGACGTCCGGCTTCTGTGGTGCGAGCACGACGGTCGCGTCCTGGTCGCCGTCCGCGACTCGAAGACCGGCGACGCCTTCGCCGTCGAGGTCCACGAGGGCGAGAGCGCGATGGACGTCTTCCGCCACCCGTACGCGTACGCGGCGTTCCACCGCGTCGACACGAGCGCCGACACCGGCGCCGCCGCGCTGCTCGAAGCCGCCTGACGTCGCGCCGCGACGCACCCGGCCGCGACGAGCACGGCGGGCGACGTGCACGGCACGTGGGCGATCAGCTCGGCTTGCGATCCGCCGCCGCCCGCGGCATACCTTGCGGCATGCGCGGCAACGGGAACCCGCGCCCGCACGGGCGCTTCCTCGCCGCGGAGGTAGGGGAGCTCGCCGGCGTGTCCGGCACGACCATCGGCCAGTGGGCCCGCCGGGGCTACATCCGATCGTCGGCCTCCGACGGAGACCCGCGCGTGTACAGCCTGGAGGACGTCATCGAGGCGGCGATCGTGCGCGAGTTGCTCGGGCGCGGCGTCCGGCACGCCGAGGTTCGCCGCGCGATCGACGGGCTCCGGGAGGAGTACGGCGTGTGGCCCCTCAGCGACGCCGCGTTGGGCACGACCGCGGAGGACGGCCGGTCGCACATCGTCCTGCGCGACCGCGACGGCATCTACGCGCTCTCGGCGCGTGGTTGGCAGCGCATGACGACGCCGCCGCCGGTGGAGGAGGTCCGCCTCCGGCTCCGCCGCTCGACCTGACGAGCGGAGATCGCGCGCGCTCCACACCGCGGACGGTCGCGCCCGGCCTGGACCAACGGCGCTCGGAGCTCCACCGGCGCGCGGGTAGCCTCGATCCCGTGCGCCGCTCCCTTCCTGCACTGCTCGTCGCCGCCCTCTGCGCGGTCGCTGCGGCGGTGGTCTGGCTCGTCGCGACGCGCACCGGGTGGGGCGCAGCGATCGACGGGCGGACGTTGGGCGGCTTCGCCGGGCTCGAGACGCCGCGCGTCAAGCGAGCAGCGGAGTCGGTCTCCGCGCTCGTCGATCCGCCCGGCTTCGCGGCGCTCGCGGCGCTGATCGTCGGCGTCGCAGTCGTCCGCGGGCGCCTGGGGCTCGCGGGTGTGGTCGCGGTCGTCATGCTCGCCGCCAACGTGACGACGCAGGCGCTGAAGCGCGGGCTGCCCGACGTGCACAGCGAGATCGCGCTTGGGCCGGGCCCGGGGGCGTGGCCGAGCGGGCACACGACCGCCGCGATGGTCCTCGCCCTGTGCGCCGTCCTCGTCGCGCCGGCGCGGCTGCGCCCGTTCGTCGCGGCCGCCGGCGGCGCGTTCGCGATCGTCGTCGTCTATTCGATCCTCGTGCTGCAGCACCATTACCCGAGCGACATCGTCGGCGGGTACCTCGTCGCGGGCGCCTGGACGGCGCTCGGCGTCGCGGTCCTGAACGCTCCGGCCGTGCGCGCCCGGGCCGCCGTCCCGGGGA
>DATMVH010000509.1:0-5926 GCA_035563395.1 Solirubrobacteraceae bacterium | reverse complement strand
GAGCTTCTGGTCGAGCAGGTCGGCGCGTTTCTCCAGGCGGCGTTCCTGCTCGCGGAGGACCTTGAGCGCCTCCTCCACCTCCTGCTCGATCGCCTCGCGGCGGCGGATGACCTCCTCCGGCGCGGGGCCGTGGCCGTGGCTCATCGCCCGGCCCTGCGGTGGTGCACCACGAGCGTGAACACCGCGCTGCCCGCCGCGACCGCGGCGGCCAGGAGCCCGGTCGCCGTCGCCGGCGGGCCGTTCTCCTGCGCGGGCGAGTCGGCCTGCGCCGGCAGCCCGAAGCGCTCGGGCGGATCCGTCAGCAGGAAGAAGGCGCCGAGGTTGCCCGCGAGCTGGTCCTCGGGGGCGTCGTCGACGCCGTAGAGATACGCCGAGTCCAGCCCGCGCTCGTGCAGCTCCACGACGCGGCCGCGGGCGACCTGCACGAGCTCCTCCCACGGCCCGAACTGGATCGAGTCCGTGGGGCAGCTCTTCGCGCACGCGGGCTCGAGGCCGTCCTGCAGGCGGTCGTAGCAGAGGGTGCACTTCGCGGCCCGGCCGTCGTACGGGTCGCGGTCGATGACGCCGAACGGGCAGGACGGCACGCAGTAGCCGCAGCCGTTGCAGATGTCGGGCTGGACGATGACGGTCTCGAACTCCGTGCGGATCAGCGCGCCGGTGGGGCAGGCGTCGAGGCAGCCGGCGTTCGTGCAGTGCTTGCAGACGTCCGACATGAACAGCCAGCGGTCGAGCTCGCCCAGCGGCGGCCCGTCCGCGATCGCCAGGGCGTCCGATCCGTCGCCGAGTGTCGCCGCCGCGCCGTCCTCGGCCCGCTCGACGAGGTCGACCATCTCGTCCTCGCGGACGCCGCCGCCGGCCCCGCCGAGCTCGCCGACCGCGGGGATCCGCGGCATGTGGCCGCCCGCTCCCGCGCCGAGCGCCGCCTGCGCCCGCTCGCGCTCCTCCGCCGTGGCCGGGCCGACCTCGACGAAGCGCACATGCCGCCAGCTCGCGGCGGACAGGGAGCCCGTGTGGTCGAGCGAGCGACCCTTGCCGAAGTCGTAGCCGTCGGCCGGGAGGTCGTTCCACTGCTTGCAGGCGACCTCGCACGCCTTGCAGCCGATGCACACGGTCGTGTCCGTGAAGAAGCCCATCCGCCGGGCGTCCTCGCGGTGGACGGCGACTTCGGTCGGCGCGGCGCTCATGCGGTCTCCGGCGGCGGCTCGTGCCCGCTGCGATGCGTGTGGTAGAGCTTGTCCGGCTGCTCGGCGTCGTGCTCCTCGTCGGGCGCGACGGGATCCTTCGTCGCGTGCGCCAGCCGCGCCGTCGTCTGCTGCTGGCGGCGGCCGGCCCTGACGTTGCACGAGAACGTCTTGTCCTCGATGGAGGTGTTGGGGTCGCCCGACAGCACCACCAGGTCGTTGAGCGAGTCGCCCGTGACGCCCTGCTCCGAGGTGGTGAGCGTGCCCCAGTGCCACGGGATCGAGATCTGGTGGACCGTGCGATCGCCGATCTTCATCGGCCGGATGCGGTTGGTGACCTTCGCCTTGCACTCCATCTCGCCGCGCTCGGTCATCACGGTCATCCAGCCGCCGTCCTCGATGCCCCGCTCGCGGGCCAGCTCGCGGTCGATCTCCACGAACATCTCCGGCTGCAGCTCCGCGAGCCAGGGCAGGTTGCGGCTCATCGGCCCGGTCGTGTGGTGCTCCGTCAGCCGGAAGGTCGAGGCGGCGACCGGGTAGTCGGGGCTCGCCGGGTTGAGCGGGTTGTCCTCGCGCCTCCAGGTGATGGCGGCCGGGTTGGCGCCCACCTTCGGGTACAGCAGGTTCTCCACCGGCGACTCGATCGGCTCGTAGTGCGTCGGCAGCGGGCCGTCGAGGAGGCCGCTCGGCGTGTACAGCCAGGCGCGGCCGTCGCCCATCATGATGAACGGGTCGGTGCCGGAGATCGCGTCCATCCCCTCGGCGTCGTCGGGCGCGACGTAGTCCGGCCGCTTGGCGGGCGGGAAGTCCGGCACGTCGAAGCCGGTCCACTTGCCGTCCTCCTCGTCCCACCAGATCAGCTTCTTGCGCTCGGACCACGGCCGGCCCTGCGGGTCGGCGGACGCGCGGTTGTAGAGCACGCGCCGGTTGGCGGGCCACGCCCAGCCCCACTCCGGGTTGACCCAGCCGTTGGGCGTCGCGGGATCGGCGGGATTGCGCCGGCGCGTCTGGTTGACGCCGTCGGCGTAGCAGCCGGCGTAGATCCAGCAGCCCGACGCGGTCGAGCCGTCCGCCTTCAGCTCGGAGAAGCTGCTCACGGGCCGCCCGGTGGCGACCTCGTAGCCGTTGATCTCCTTCAGCACCGCCTCCACCTCGGGCTCCTGGTCGGCGCCGTGGACCGGGTAGTCCCACGTCAGGTTCTTGATCGGCCAGTCCTTGGGGTCCTCGGAGTCGCGGTAGTGGTCGATGACCCGCCGAATCAGGTGGTACATGAAGTGCAGCTCCGAGCGGGCGTCGCCGGGCGGATCGAGCGCCTTGTCGCGCCACTGCAGCAGGCGCTGCGTGTTCGTGAAGTGCCCCTCCTTCTCCACGTGGGAGGCCGCGGGCATCAGGAACACCTCGGTGGCGATGTCCTCCGTCCGCAGCTCGCCCGACCGGACCTCCGGCGAGTCCTTCCAGAACGACGACGTCTCGATCTCGGCCAGCTCGCGCACCACGAGCCACTTCAGGCGCGAGAGCGCGCGCCGCTGCAGGCCCGCGTGCATCGAGCCGACGGCCGGGTTCTGGCCCATGACGAACATGCCGGCGACGCCGCCGTCGAGCGCGCGCAGGCTCGTGACGAAGTGCGAGTGGTTGCCGCTGATCTTCGGCAGGTGGCGGAACCCGTAGCCGTTCTCCGCCGTCGCGCCGTCCCCGAACCAGGCCTTCAGGAGCGACACCGCGTAGTTGTCGAAGTGCGACCACCAGCCCCGCAGCGAGCCGGAGCTCTGGATGTAGTCCTCCAGCTCGAACTGCCCCTCGCGCGCACGGGGCATCGGGAGGTAGCCCGGGAGGATGTCGTACAGGGTCGGGATGTCGCTGGAGCCCTGGATGGAGGCGTGGCCGCGCATCGCCATCACGCCGCCGCCCGGACGGCCGACGTTGCCCAGCAGGAGCTGCACGATCGCGCCGGCGCGGATCATCTGGACGCCCGTCGAGTGCTGCGTCCAGCCGACGGCGTACGTGAGCATCGTCGTCCGCTCGCGGCCGGAGTTGGCGACCAGCGTCTCGGCCATCTTCAGGAAGACGTGCTTCGGCGTCCCGCAGATCTGCTCGACCATCTCCGGCGTGTAGCGGGAGAAGTGCTTGCGCAGGAGCTGGAACACGCAGCGCGGGTGCTGCAGCGTGGGGTCGGACTTGACCGCGCCCGTCATCATGCCCACGCCCGTGCGGTCGCTGAAGGCCTGCGTGGCGTGCTCGCGCTGGCCCGCGGCCGCGGCGACCTCGCCGCCCTCGTACATCCACGAGCTGCGGTCGTACGTGCCCGTCTCGGGGTCGAAGCCCGAGAAGTAGCCCTCGAGGTCCTCGACGTCCTTGAACTTCTCGTTGACGATCGTCGCCGCGTTCGTGTAGTTGACGACGTACTCCTTGAAGTACGAGTCCGTCTCGATGATGTGGCGGATCAGGCCGCCCAGGAACGCGATGTCGGTCCCGGCGCGGATCGGCACGTGCATGTCGGCGACGGCGCTCGTGCGCGCGTAGTGCGGGTCGACGCTGATGATCGTCGCGCCACGCTCGCGCGCCTTCATCACCCAGCGGAACCCGACCGGGTGCGCTTCCGCCATCGACGACCCCTGGATCCAGACGCAGTCGGCGTTCTGGAAGTCCTGCTGGGGATTAGTGGCGCCGCCGCGCCCGAACGAGGTCCCCAGACCGGGGACCGTGGAGGAGTGTCATATGCGGGCCTGGTTCTCGATCTGCACGGCCCCCATCGCGCCGAAGCCCTTCTTGATGAGGTAGTTCTCCTCGTTGTCGAGCGTGGCGCCCCCGAGGTGCGCGAAGCCGAGCGTGCGGTCGACGCGCCAGCCCTTCTCGTCGACGTCCTGCCAGCCGTCCTCGCGCGCGGCGATCACGCGCTCGGCGATCATGTCCATCGCCGTCTCGAGGTCGAGCTCCTCCCACTCCGTCCCGTACGGTCGCCGGTACTTGACCTTCGTGAGCCGGCCGGGCTGCTGGATCAGCTGGCGCGAGGCGGCGCCCTTGGGGCACAGCACGCCCTGGTTGATCGGCGAGCGCGGATTGCCCTCGATGTCGACGAGCTCGCCGTCGCGCGTGTAGACGACCTGCCCGCATCCGACCGCGCAGTACGGGCAGACGGATTCAGTCGCCTTCAGGCCCGCGATCCGCGAGCCGGCGCCCTTCGTGTTCCTGGACGCCGCGATCGGCCCCAGGCCCCAGTCCATCGCCCGGCCGACGACCGGCAGCTCGCGCAGGCGCTGGAACGTGCGCGGACGATGCGGCGGGGGAGTCGATCGCTCGGGCTGCTCGCTCATGTCCGTCCCCCGCTTTCCGGCAGGAGGGCGCGGAACGATACCTGCCGACGTTCCCGCTGCCCGGCGCCGTGCGCGATTCGTGGTCGCGAACCGGACGTCGGGGCGAGCGGGGCGGCGCGCGCGGGATCGTCCTTCCCGCGAACCGGCGGTGAGACGATGTCCCGATGCGCCGCGTGAGCATCGCCGACCCGACCTTCACCTACGACGAATCCGACCCCGAGGGCTTCCGCGCCGGCATGTTCCGGTTCGGCCCGCAGCTCGGCGCGCAGCAGACGGGCACGTCCGTCTACGAGCTGCCGCCGGGCCAGGCGGTGTGCCCGTACCACTACGAGTACGCCGAGGAGGAGTGGGTGCTCGTGCTCGCCGGACGGCCCACGATCCGCACGCCGGAGGGCGCCGAGCAGGTCGAGCCGTTCGACGTCGTGTTCTTCCCGAAGGGCCCGGCCGGGGCGCACCAGATCCGCAACGACACGGAGGAGCCGGCGCGCGTGCTGATGTGGTCGACCGTCGTCTACCCGTCCGCGACCGCCTACCCGGACAGCGACAAGATCGGCATCTGGACGGGCGACCACGCCGAGGACGTCATGGTGGTGCGCTCGAGCCGGGTCGACTACTTCCACGGCGAGGCGGGCGGGTAGCCGGCGCACCCGGAGCGGCCCGGCGGTTATCGTCGCTCCATGCTCGAGCGGGAGCTGGCGGCCGAGGCCGACGTCGCGTTCGCCGGCCTCGCCGGGCAGCTCGGGCTCCTGAGGCGCGGCGCATGGTCCTCGCGCGAGCTGGTGGAGCTCGCGCTGCGGCGGATCGACGCCGTGAACCCGCGGCTGAACGCCTTCGGCGCCGTCTACCGCGACGCGGCGCTCGCGGCCGCCGACGAGGCCGACCGGCGCCGCGCCGACGGTGAGGACGCACCGCTGCTCGGCGTGCCGGTCGCGGTCAAGGACGAGATGGACATCGCCGGGAAGGTGACGAGCCGCGGCATGGGCACGCTGCTCGAGCCCGCGCCCGCCGACAGCGAGGCGGTGCGGCGGCTGCGGGCGGCCGGGGCGGTGATCGTCGGCAAGACCACCATGCCCGAGCTCGGTCTGTTCCCGTTCACGGAGTCGGTGACGTGGGGCGTCACCCGCAACCCGTGGAACCTCGAGCGCACCCCCGGCGGGTCGAGCGGCGGCTCGGCGGCCGCGGTCGCCGCGGGCCTCGTGCCCGTCGCGCTCGCCGCGGACGGAGCGGGCTCCATCCGCATCCCGGCCGCGTGCTGCGGGCTCTTCGGGCTCAAGCCGCACGCCGGCCGCGTGCCGCGGACGCCGCACGACGCCGACCGCAGCCACTGGATCGTGTTCGGCGCGCTGACCCGCACCGTCCTCGACACGGGACTCGTGCTCGACGTCCTCGCCGGTCCCGCGCCCGGCGCGCCCGCCGAGCTGCCCGAGCCGCCGT
>DATMVH010000508.1:0-3406 GCA_035563395.1 Solirubrobacteraceae bacterium | reverse complement strand
GCGCAGCCGGGTGCTGTGGCTCCTGCTCGCGTGCGTGGTGCTCGCCGCCGCCGCCAGCCTCCTGCCCGCCGCGCCGACGTACGACCCGTGGGCGTGGCTCATGTGGGGCCGGGAGATCACCGAGCTGGACCTCGACACGCGGACCGGGCCGTCGTGGAAGCCGCTGCCCGTGCTCTTCACGACGCCGTTCGCGCTGGCGGGCGACGACTGGGCGCCCGAGCTGTGGCTCGTCGTCGCCCAGGCCGGCGGCCTGCTCGCCCTCGCGTTCGCCTACCGACTGGCGTCCCGGCTCGCGGGCCGCGCCGCGGGCGCGATCGCCGCGGCCGGGCTGCTGCTCGCCGACGAGTTCGTCCGCCACTTCGCGCGCGGCAACTCCGAGGGCATCCTCGTCGCCGTCTGCCTGTGGGCGGTGGAGTCGCACCTCGACGGGCGCCGCACGCGCGCGTTCCTGCTCGGCGTCGCCGGCGGGCTGCTGCGACCCGAGTTGTGGCCGTTCCTGCTCGCCTACGGGCTCTGGCTGATGTGGCGGGAGCCGCGCCGGCGCGCGCTCGTCGTCGCGTGCGGGGCGCTCACGCTGGCGCTGTGGTTCCTGCCGGAGTGGTGGGGGTCCGGCGACCCGTTGCGGGCCGCGGCCCGCGCGCGCGACCCGAACCCCGACTCGGCGGCGTTCGCCGAGCACCCGTTCCTGGAGACGTTCCGCCGCGCGGAGCTCGTGCTGATGTTCCCGGTGCTGCTCGGCGCGGCGCTCGGGCTCGGCGCCGCGGCGCTCCGGCGCGACGCCGTGCGCCTCGCCCTCGGCGGCATCGCCGCCGTCCTCATGGTCGCCGTCGCCGCCATGACGCAGGCGGGCTTCGCGGGCAACCTGCGCTACGTCGCGCTGCCGGCCGCGCTCGTCTGCGTCCTGGCCGGCGCCGGGTGGACGGACCTCGTGCGCGCGCTCTCGGCCCGGCTCGGGCGCCTCGCCGCCGCGGCCGCCGCTGTCGCGCTGGTCGTCGCCGCGTTGCCGTACGTCCGCGACGATCGCGACGCGCTGCGCGCCGACCTCGAAGTCGTGCGCTCGGAGGCCGACCTGTACGAGGAGCTCCCGCCCGTGATCGCGCAGGCGGGCGGCCGGACGGCGATCCTGCGCTGCCCGCCCGTCTACAGCTCCGCCTTCGAGCAGATGGCGGTGGCGTGGGCGCTCCACGTCCATGCCCGCGCCGTGCAGATCCTGCCCGCGCCGCCGGGAACCGCCGTCGCCGGCCGCCGGTCGGTGCTGGGGCGCGACCCCCGCTTCCGCCCCGTGGTGGAGAACCGCCGCTGGATCGTGACCCGCAGATGCGCGTCACCTGCGCCCTAACCTGACGCCATGGCGACCTACGCCACCAAACCGGCGTGGGAGCTGGGCGCGCGGGCGCCGGTACGAGCGCGGATCGCGGTCCCGCTCGGGCTGGGAGTCCTCGTGCTGCTGTCGGCCTACGTCCGCACGCGGAACGCCGGCGTCGGGTTCTGGATCGACGAGGGCCTGTCCGTGGGGATCGCCGGCCGGCCGCTGACCGACATCCCGGGAGTCCTGCGGCAGGATGGCTCGCCCCCGCTCTATTACGTGCTGGTCCACCTGTGGATGCCGCTCGCCGGCGACTCCGAGGCGGCGACCCGGGCGCTCTCGCTGCTGTTCGGCCTGCTCTGCGTGCCGGTCGCGTGGTGGGGCGGGCGGCTGGTCCTCGGGGCGCGCACCGGCTGGATGGCGGCGATGCTTGCCGCGGCCAACCCGTTCGTCACCCAGTACGCGCAGGAAACGCGGATGTACGCGCTCGTGGCGCTGCTCGGGCTCGTCGCGGTGATCTGCTGGCTGCAGGCCTTCGTCGCCGCGCCGCCGGCCGGCGGCGGCGTGCGGGTGCGCGCCGCGATCGGCGTCGCGGCCGCCTTCGCGGCGATGCTCTACACCCACAACTGGGCCGCCTTCCTCGGCCTCGGGACGGTCGCCGCCCTGCTCGTCGTCGCCGCGCTCGCCGGCGCCGCCGAGCGTCGCCGGCTGCTGCGGACCGCGCTCGTGGCCTACGGCGGCGCGGCCGCGCTCTACCTCCCGTGGCTGCCGACGTTGCTCTACCAGGCGACCCACACCGGCGCCCCGTGGTCGAACCCGCCGGACCTCGCCGACCTCGCGGAGGTGCCGGCCCGGCTGCTGGGGGAGACCGCGGAGATCGCGCTCGCGCTCGCCGCGGGGGCGGGCCTGGTCGCCATCCTCGCGCGCCGCGAGGAGCGGCGCCTCGGCGCGCCCGCGCGCATGGTGATCGCGCTCGCCGTCATCGGGGTGGCCTGCGTCGTCGCGGCGTGGCTGTCCTCGCAGCTGACGCCCGCCTGGGCGCCGCGCTATCTCGCCGCCGCGCTGCCGCCGTTCCTCCTGCTCGCCGCGGCGGGCCTGGGTCACGCCGGCCGGCTCGGGATCGCGGGCCTCGTGCTCGCCGTCGCCCTCTCGGCCGGCGCCGACCGTCCGCCCAGGGAGAAGAGCAACGTTCGCGACGTCGCCGAGGCGGTGGCGCCGTCGCTGCGCCCGGGCGACCTCGTCGTCGCCACGCAGCCCGAGCAGGTGCCCGTGCTCGCGTACTACCTCCCGGGCGGCGTGCGCTTCGCCACGCTCACCGGAGAGGTCCGCGACCTCGGCGTGACGGACTGGCGCGACGGCGTCGAGCGCCTGCGCCGGACGTCCGCCGAGCGCGACCTCGCGCCGCTGCTCGACGCGCTCGCGCCCGGCCGGCGGCTCGCGCTCGTGCAGCCGATCGTCTACGACCTCAAGCCGTGGAGCGCGCCGTGGACGGAGCTCGTCCGGCTGCGCTCGGAGGAGTGGGGGCAGTTCGTGAGCACCGACCGCCGCTTCGGCGCGACGAAGCAGGCGCCGGCGTCCGTGTTCCCGCGCCGCCCGAACCCCGTCCGGGCGACGGTCTACCTCAAGACCGGGTAGCCCCGGCCGGGTCGCCGCGCTCGCGCAGCGCCGTCGCGGGCTCGCGCGCGGGCGAGCGGGCGGCGGGCAGCCGGAGCACGAAGCGCGCGCCGGGCGGCCCGGCGTCGACCAGCGCGAGGCTGCCGCCCATGCGCACGGCGAGCTCGCGGCCGATCGCCAGCCCGAGGCCGAAGCCGCTCTCCGAGCCGGCGGCGTGACCGCGGTGGAAGCGCTCGAAGATGTGCTCGCGCTCCTGCACGGGCACCCCGGGCCCGCGGTCCTCGACGGACACCGTCGCCGCGTCGCCCTCGGCGCCCGCGACCACGCGCACCGGCTCGTCCGGCGGGCCGTAGCGGAGCGCGTTGTCGAGGAGGATGCGCACGACGCGCGCCACGGCGTCCGGGTCGCCGCGGCCCCAGCACGGCCCGCTCGGCGGGACGAGCTCGACGACCACCCCGCGCTCGCGGGCGCGCAGCTCGAACTCCG
>DATMVH010000507.1:0-3931 GCA_035563395.1 Solirubrobacteraceae bacterium | reverse complement strand
TCGGGCGCGACCGCCGGCGCGCCGGCCTGCGCCGAGGGCGCGGTGGCGGGGCGATCGGCCGCGGCGTCGGCGAGAAGCAGCTCGAGGTCGCGGAACAGCGCCTCGAACCCGTGCGACGTGTGCGTGCGCTCCATGGCCCGGCACGCTAGGCACGGCGCCGCCGCGGCTCGCGCATGCGTGCGCGGGACACCCCCCGAAGCGGGGGGTAAGTTCACCCGCTTCGGCCGTCGCGACACCCCATGCGAGCCCGATGCTCGACCGTGCGCTCGCCGTGATCGCCCGGAGAAGATCCATACGTCCGAACGGACATGCGAATATGCACGCATGTCGAAGCAAACCGGTCATGGGACCGTGTCGTGATCGCCGTCGCGGCGGCGACCGTGTTCCTCCTGGCGGCGGGCGTGGCCGTGGCGGTGATCGTCATCGTCCTGCTGACGCGGTGAACCGCGGTCCGCACCGCCCACGGTGAGCGTTTCGTAAGCCTATTGTGTCGCGCATGCCGCCGGACTCCTGTGACCTGCTTTGCCTGGACCTCCCGAAGGCGGAGGCCGCGCGGCGATCGCAGCCGACCGGCGAGGAGCTGACGCGGTTCGCGGCGGCCGCCAAGGCGTTCGGAGATCCGACGCGGCTGGCGATCGCCGTGGCGCTCCGCGACGCCGCGTCGGCGTGCGTGTGCGACCTCGCGTGGATCGTCGGTCGCGACGAGAAGCTCGTCTCCCATCACGTGCGCTTGCTCCGCACGGCCGGCCTCGCGGAGTCGCGGCGACAGGGCAAGGCGGTGATGTACGAGCTGACGGACGGCGGCCGCGCGCTCCTCGCCGCGGTCACCGCGCCGGGCGCGATCCGCGCGTGAGCTCGCCGGCCCAGCTGCCTCTGGCACTGCCGGGCGCGCGCCCATCGCCACCCGCGGTCGCCGCGATCACCCCCGAGCGGTACGGCGAGCTCGCGCGGAGGGTCAAGCTCCTGTCGTGGCTGTCGCTCGGCGCGATGAGCGTCGAGGGCGTCGTCGCGATCGTCGCCGGCGTCCTCGCCGGCTCCATCGCCCTCGTCGGCTTCGGCCTGGACTCCGCCGTGGAGGGCTTCGCCAGCGTGATCATCATCTGGAGGTTCACCGGGTCGCGGGTGCTGTCGCAGCACGCCGAGCACCGGGCGCAGAAGCTCGTGGCGGTCCAGTTCTTCGTGCTCGCGCCGTACGTCGCCGTCGAGTCGCTGCGCGCGCTGCTCGGCGGGGCGCACCCCGAGGTCAGCGCGCTCGGCATCGGGCTGGCCGCGTGGAGCCTGGTCACCATGCCGCTGCTGGGCATCGCGAAGCAGCGCCTCGCCGAGCAGATCGGGTCGGCGGCGACCAAGGGGGAAGGCCGCCAGAACGTCCTCTGCGCCTATCTGGCGGCGGCCCTCCTGGTCGGCTTGATCGGCAACGCGCTCGCCGGCGCGTGGTGGCTCGATCCCCTCGTGGGGCTGCTCATCGCCGGCGTGGCGGTCAAGGAGGGGGCCGAGGCCTGGCGGGGCGAGGGCTGCTGCGCCGGCTCGCCGCTCGACGGCTTCGCCGTCGCGGACGCCCCATGCGCGGACGACTGCTGCCGCTGACGGCGAACCGCGCCGCCCGGGCTCAGCCGCCGAACGGGTCGACGACCGCGAGCATCGTGCCTCGAGCCGGAGGAGGCCGGCAGTAGAGGTCTGCGCCCGCGGGCACGGTCCTGAGCCACCGACGTAGAAGTATGTTCACCCGCCATGACGATCCCGGCGGACGAGCCCGCGCGGTTCCACGGCGGGCGCCTGGTCGCCCGCCGCCTCGCCGCCCACGGCGTGACCCATCTGTTCACGCTGTCCGGCGGGCACCTGTTCTCCATCTACGACGGGTGCCGGGCCGAGGGCATCCGGCTCGTCGACGTGCGCCACGAGCAGACGGCGGCGTTCGCGGCCGAGGGATGGGCCAAGGTCACGCGCCGCCCCGGCGTGTGCGCGCTCACGGCCGGCCCGGGCGTGACCAACGGCCTGAGCGCGCTCGCGTCCGCGCAGCAGAATCACTCCCCGATGCTCGCGCTGGGCGGACGCGCGCCGGCCATGCGCTGGGGCCAGGGCTCGCTGCAGGAGATCGACCACGTGCCGTTCGTGCGCCCGCTCGTCAAGCTCGCGGAGACGGCGACGGCCACGGCGGAGATCCCCGGGCTCGTCGACGAGGCCCTCGCGGCGGCCGTCCGTCCCCACGGCGGACCGGCCTTCCTCGACTTCCCGCTCGACCACGTGTTCGTGGAGGCCGAGGAGCCGGAGGCGGCCGTCGCGCCGCCGGCCGCCCACCTCCATCCCGGCGACGCCGACGTCGCCCGCGCCGCCGCGCTGCTGCGCGACGCCGAGCGGCCGGTGATCATGGCCGGGACCGACCTCTACTGGGGCGGCGCCGAGGAGGCGCTCCGGGCGCTCGCGGAGGCGCACGGCGCGCCCGTGTTCCTCAACGGGCTCGCGCGCGGCTCCCTGCCGGCCGACCACCCGCTGTTCTTCTCGCGCGCCCGCGGCACCGCGCTGCGAGCCGCCGACGTGGCGCTCGTGATCGGCGCGCCGATGGACTTCCGGCTCGGCTTCGGCCGCTCGTTCGGGGAGGAGACGGAGATCGTCGTGCTCGACGTGGCGGAGCCGCACCGCGACCATCCGCGCCCGGTCGCCGCCGAGCTCTACGGCGAGCTGCCGGAGACCATGCACGCGCTGGCGGCCGCCGCCTCCGGTGCGACGCACCGCGACCCGTGGACGGCGCACCTGCGCGCGGTCGAGGGCGAGAGGCGCGCGGCCGAACGCGACGAGCGCACGGACGACCGCAGCCCGCTGCACCCGCTGCGCGTCTACGAGGAGCTCGGAAAGGTGCTCGACCGCGACGCGATCGTGATCTGCGACGGGGGCGACTTCGCCTCCTACGCGGGCCGCGCGATCGAGTCCTACGAGCCCGGCTGCTGGCTCGACCCCGGGCCGTTCGGCTGCCTCGGCAGCGGGCCGGGGTACGCGCTCGCCGCGAAGCTCGCCCGCCCCGGCCGCCAGGTGGTCCTGCTGCTCGGCGACGGCGCCTTCGGCTTCGCGGGGATGGAGTGGGACACGCTCGCCCGCCACGGCGTCGCGGTGGTCGGCGTGATGGGCAACAACGGGATCTGGGGGCTCGAGAAGCACCCGATGGAGGCCATCTACGGCTACTCGGTGGCCGCCGACCTACGGCCCGGGACGCGCTACGACCTCGCGGTCGAGGCGCTCGGCGCGCGCGGGGAGCTCGTCAGCGATCCAACCGCACTGCGGCCGGCGCTGGAGCGCGCGCTCGCCGCGAGCGAGCCGACGCTCGTCAACGTCCTCACCGATCCGTCCGTCGCCTACCCGCGCACGTCGAACCTCGCCTGAGCGCACCGGTGCCGGAAGTGAAGCCGCCCGCGGCGGGGCGGGCGGCTCCAGAGCGGCCCCGTCAGGACGGGCAGGGGTACGTGCCATTGGGGGCCATTGGTTCGACCCGGACGGCGGGAGGCGCCGTCTACGCGGCTTCGTCCGGATCTATGCGCCAGCGGGGACGACGGCGGGAAGGCACGTACGCCCCAACCGACACCCCGAGTATCCCCCTGGTGTCAAGGGTGACGCGGCGGCGACAGCGCCGTCTGGAGCGCGACGCCCCACAGGATGTCGCGCTCCGAGACCGCGACGGAGGACAGGCCGAAGGCGGCGAGCGCCTCCAGGAGGATGACCACGCCGGCGACGATCGTCGGCGCGCGGTCGGGATGCAGGCCGGGCACCCGCCGGCGCTCGTCGAGCGGCAGCGCGGCGAGGCGCTCGAGCTGCGCGCGCAGCGTGGCGGACGCGAGCACGTGACCCTCGACGCGGGCGGCGTCGTACGGCTCGAGCGCGAGGTCGATGGCGGCGCACGACGTCGCCGTCCCCGCCACGGCGATCGCCCGCCCGGCGCGTG
>DATMVH010000506.1:0-3177 GCA_035563395.1 Solirubrobacteraceae bacterium | reverse complement strand
GTCCTGAGCGGCGGCGAGACGGCCGTCCACGTCGCGCGCGCCCTCGGCGCCCGCGGGCTCCTGATCGAGGACGAGCTCGAGCCCGGCGTGCCCGTGAGCCGGCTGCTCGGCCCGCGCGCGTATCGCGTCGTCACCAAGGCCGGCGGCTTCGGCGGCCCGGCGACGCTCGTCCGCGCTGTCGAGGCGCTCGCCGGCCCGCTCCGGGCGCGGGCGGGGGCGGCATGAGCGAGCGCGTGATCGCGGTCACGATGGGGGATCCGGCGGGCGTCGGGCCCGAGATCGTGGCGAAGGTCTTCGCCGAGCCGGAGGAGGCACGGCGCGCGATCGTCGTCGGCGACCCCGGCATGCTCCGGCGCGCGATCGGGCTGCTCGACCTGCCCCTCGCCGTGCACGTCGTCGCCCATCCGCGGGAGGCGGCGTTCGCTCCGGGCACGGTCGACGTCGTGGCCGCCTCCGAGCTCCCGGACGATCTCCCGTTCGGCCGGCTCGATCCGCGCGCCGGGGACGCGGCCTACCGCTACGTCCGCCGCGCCGTGGAGCTGGCGCTCGCCGGCGACGTCCACGCGATCGCCACCGCGCCGCTCAACAAGGAGGCGATGCACCGCGCCGGCCACGGCTATCCCGGCCACACGGAGCTGCTGGCCGAGCTCTGCGGCGTCGAGGACTACGCGATGATGCTCGTCACCGAGGACCTGCGCGTCGTGCACGTCAGCACGCACGTGTCGCTCCAGGAGGCGATCCGCCGGGTCCAGCCCGAGCGCGAGCTCACCGTGATCCGGCTGGCCGACCGCTCGCTGCGGCGGCTCGGCGTCGAGCGCCCGCGCGTCGCGGTCGCGGGGCTGAACCCGCACGCGGGGGAGAACGGGCTGTTCGGCACCGAGGACGCCGAGCAGATCGCGCCCGCCGTGCAGGCCGCGCAGGGAGAGGGCATCGACGCGAGCGGCCCGTGGCCCGCGGACACGGTGTTCATGCAGGCGCGACGGGGAAGGTTCGACGTCGTGGTCGTCCAGTACCACGACCAGGGCCACATCCCCATCAAGCTCATGGGCTTCGACACGGGCGTCAACGTCACCGTCGGGCTGCCGTTCTTCCGCACGAGCGTCGACCACGGGACGGCGTTCGACATCGCGGGCACGGGGGAAGCCGACGCAGGCAGCATGCGGGCCGCGCTGGACCTCGCCGCCTCGCTCGCCCGGCCCGAGGAAGGACGCTGAGCCGATGCCGCTGCCCGACGTCGTGGAGATCCGCCAGACGTTCCCGCGCCCGCGCGTCGAGGACGTCGAGGCGGCCGTGCGCGAGCAGTGGGACCGCGAGGGCATCGGCACCGCAGTCGCCCCCGGCATGGAGGTGGCGATCGCGACGGGCAGCCGCGGCATCGCCGAGATCCCGAGCTTCGTCCGCGCCGTCGCGCGCTGCGTTCGGGAGGCCGGCGCGACGCCGTTCATCGTCCCCGCCATGGGCAGCCACGGCGGCGCCACGGCCGAGGGGCAGGTGGAGATCCTCCGCAGCCTCGGGGTCACGGAGGAGGCCTGCGAGGCGCCGATCCGCTCGTCGATGGAGGTCGTCGAGCTCGGAACGACGGCGCGCGGCACGCCGGTCTACCTCGACCGCAACGCGGCCGGCGCGGACGGGGTGATCCCCGTCGCGCGCGTCAAGTCGCACACCGACTTCCGCGGCCGCGCCGAGAGCGGGCTGCTGAAGATGAGCGCGATCGGGCTCGGCAAGCACGCCCAGGCGCTCGCCCTGCACTCGCTCGGCGTGGCGGGGATCCGCGACCACATGGTCGACGTCGGCCGGCACGTGGCGGCGTCGGGCCACCTGCTGTTCGGGCTCGCGATCGTCGAGAACGCCTACGACGAGCCCGCCATCGTCGAGGCGGTGCCGCCGCCCGCCTTCCTCGACCGGGAGTCCGCGCTGCTCGAGACCTCGCGGGAGTGGATGCCCCGGCTCCCGGTCGACGACGTCGACGTGCTCGTCGTCGACCGGATCGGCAAGAACTACAGCGGCACCGGCATGGACACGAACGTGATCGGCCGCTTCCGGATCCTCGGCGAGCCGGACCCGCCGCTCCCGCGCGTGAAGTACGTGGTCGCCTGCGATCTGACGGAAGAGTCGCACGGCAACGCCGCCGGCGTCGGGCTCGCCGACCTGGTGACGGAGCGCCTGTTCCGGCGCATCGACCTCGAGGTGACCTACGAGAACGTCCTCACCAGCACGTTCCTCGAGCGGGCGAAGGTGCCGATGGTCCGGACCAGCGACCGCGACGCGATCGACGCGGCGGTGCGCTGCAACTGGGGCGTTGCGGCGCAGGACACGCGCCTCGTGCGGATCCCGAACACGCTCCACCTCGAGTACCTGCAGGTCGCCCGGGCCCTCGTGCCCGAGGTGCTGGAGCGCGGGAACGCCGAGGTCGCCGGCGACCCGTTCCCGCTGCCGTTCGGCGACGACGGCGACCTGCTCCCGTTCGGCCACCGCGACGTCGCGGACGCACCACGGCGCGGGCCGTGGGACGAGGTCGACGGCGCGCGCGACGCGGTCGCCGGTCAGCGGTAGCTCCGAACGCGTCGCCGATCCGTCGTGGTGGACGAGCTCCGCGCTCCACCGGAACGCCGGGGCGCGTCACCGCGACTGCATGCGCAGGCACGCCCCCGAGGACCCGACATGGCAAGCAACACGACTCACCCCCGAGCAGGCGGCGCGAATGGACCGGCCTCGCGGTGATCGCCCTCCCGTGCCTGCTCTACGCGATGGACCTCACCGTGCTCACCCTCGCGGTCCCGGCGCTCAGCGCCGACCTGCGGCCCGGCAGCACGGAGCTGCTGTGGATCGTCGACATCTACGGATCCTCGTCGCGGGCTTCCTCGTCACGATGGGGACGCTGGGCGACCGCATCGGCCGGCGCCGGCTGCCGCTCATCGCGGCCGTGGCCTTCGGCGGCGCGTCGGTGCTCGCGGCGTTCGCAGCGAGCCCCGCGATGCTGATCGCCTGGCGGGCGTTGCTCGGGATCGCGGGGCCACGCTGACGCCGTCGACGCTGTCGCTGATCCGCAACATGTTCGAGGACGATCAGCAGCGCACGGTCGCGATCGGGATCTGGATCACCAGCTTCTCGGTCGGCGCGGCGATCGGGCCGCTCGTCGGAGGCCTCCTGCTCGAGCACTTCGCGTGGGGGGTCGGT
>DATMVH010000505.1:0-3625 GCA_035563395.1 Solirubrobacteraceae bacterium | reverse complement strand
AACCGACAGGCAGGCCGCGGCCTGCCGCTCCGACATCCCGACCTCAACGATCAATCGAACCAGCTCGCGCCGTCCGGCAGGTCCGAGCCGCGCGTTACGGTGCGCCATCCGGGCCCTCCTGTCTGGGTGTCTTGGCGGACTCCCAGAACTCTCAGGACGGGCCCGGACGTCTTCTCAACCGCTCACAACCTCCCTGGGCACGTCAGCTAGTGCCCCGTCGCGGCCGCCCTCCTCCGCGACACGGCGTCGACGCTCGCCGCCAGCAGCAGCACGAGGCCGTTGATGATGAACTGCACGCCCGACTTCTGCGTGATGAGCGGCAGGCCGTTGGCGATGATCGCCACCACGAGGCCGCCGGTGACCGCGTCGTAGATCCGGCCGCGCCCGCCGAACAGCGAGGTGCCGCCGATCACCGCCGCGCCGACCGCGTACAGCAGCGTCTGCGCGCCGCCCGTGGTCGGCGAGACGCTGTTGTCGCGGCTCGCCAGCAGGATGCCCGCCACGATGGCGAGCGTCGACCCGAAGATGAAGCACGCGGTCTTGATGTTGGGCACGTTGATGCCGGCGCGGCGCGCGGCCTCGGCGTTGCCGCCGACCGCGTAGACGTGCCGGCCGAAGGCCGTGCGCGAGAGGATGAACGACAGCCCGACCACGAGGGCGACGACCAGCGGCACCACCCACGGCACGCCCTGGATGACGATCGGCGCGTTCTCGCGCTGGCGCTCCGCGTTGAGCAGGAACACCACGACGAGCACGACGACCGCGAGCGCGACGACCTTCGCCGCCCACACGGACGTCGCCGGCGCCTGCAACCCGGCCTTCCGGCGCGTCTGAGCCGATCGCCAGATCGCGAGCGCGAAGCCGGCGATGACGATGATCGCCAGCAGCCAGCCGAGGGCCACGGGCATGTTCTTGTTCATCACCGACAGCACGGCGTCGTTGCGGATCGGGATCGTGCCGCCCTCGCCGATGATCAGCAGCATCGCGCCCTGCAGGCCCAGGAAGAAGGCCAGCGAGACGACGAAGCTCGGGATCCCGAGCCGCGCCACGAGCAGCGCGATCATCAAGCCGATCACGACGCCGGTGGCCAGCGCGGCCACGATCGACAGCGGCCACGCCCACCCGTGGTTGGTCAGCGTCACGCCCAGGATCGCGGCCCCCATGCCGGCGGTGAAGCCGGCGGAGAGGTCGATCTCGCCCAGGAGCAGGACGAAGACGAGCCCCATGGCGAGCACCATGATCGCGGCGCCCTGGTTGAGGAGGTTGGCGAAGTTCTGCTCGGTGAGGAACGTCTCGGGCTCCAGGGCGCCGAACACGATCACCAGCACGATCACGCCGAGGATCGCGGGCAGGGACCCGAGGTCCCCGCCCTTGATCCGCTCCCAGTAGGCGGCCGCGGCCTCGCCGAGGCCGCCCTCGCCGGGCGTCCGCTCGAGGTCGAACTGCGAGACCTGCGACGGGTCTTGCGTCGTGCTCATGCCACACCCGCCTCCGCGGCCACCTGCGGCTGCAGCCCGAGGTTCCCGGACCGCCCGGCCGTGATCAGCTCGACCACCTGCCCGTGGGTGACCTCCTTCGCGCGGACCTGGGCCGCCATCTGTCCGAGGTAGAGGCACGCGATGCTGTCGGCCACCTGGAACACGTCCGCCATGTTGTGCGTGATCAGCACGACGCCGAGGCCGTTCTCGGCGAGCCGGCGGACGAGGTTCAGCACCTGCTCGGTCTGGGCGACGCCCAGGGCCGCCGTCGGCTCGTCGAGGATGACCAGCTTGCTGTTCCACAGCACGGCGCGGGCGATCGCCACCGTCTGGCGCTGACCGCCCGACAGGCTCGACACGTTCTGGCGCAGCGAGCGGAGCGTGCGCACGCTGAGGGACTTCAGCGTCTCGCCCGCGCGCTTCTCCATCGTCGTCTCGTTCAGCGTGACCCCCGAGCGCACCTCGCGCCCGAGGAACATGTTGTGCACGACGTCGAGGTTGTCGCAGAGCGCGAGGTCCTGGTAGACGATCTCGATGCCCAGCGCGTTCGCGTCCTTCGGTCCGTGGACGTGCACGGAGCTCCCCTCGAAGATGATGTCGCCGCTGTCGAAGGGGTGGATGCCGGCGATGCACTTGATCAGCGTGCTCTTGCCGGCGCCGTTGTCCCCCACGAGCGCGGTGACCTCTCCGGCGCGAACGTCGAAGTCCACGTCCCGGAGGACGTGGACCGCGCCGAAGCTCTTGTTGATGCCGCGGAGGGAGAGCAACTGGCCTCCGCCGTTCTCCGCCATCAGCTCACGCCGTTCTCTTGGCAGGCCTTCTTGAGGGCGGCGGTCGTGCAGATCTTGTCCGCGGTCGTGAAGCCGTCGGCGATGACGTCCTTGACGTTCTCCGGGAAGATCGCCTGCGGCTCGAGCAGCACGGACTTCACCTGCTGGTTGGTTTCCGTGTCCTCGACCGAGCCCGTCGCCTGCTGCTCCGCGCCCGCGGTGTCGCCCTTGGCCAGCGCGATCGCGAGCTTCGCCGCCGCGTCGGCCTCCTTCTTGATCGCCTTGTAGACGGTCATGCACTGCGAGCCGAGGAGCACGCGCTGCAGGCCCTCGTCCGTGGCGTCCTGACCGGTGGTCGGGATGTCGTCGGTCTGCCCGTTGCGCCGGAGCACCGCGGCCACCGCGCCGCCGAGGCCGTCGTTCGCGGCGGCCACGCCGACGAAGTTGCCGTTGGCCTTCGTGAACATCTGCTCGAAGATCGTGCCGGCGCGCGTGTTGTCCCAGTCCGGCACGCTCTGGTCGGCCGCGATGGTGTACCCGGCGTCGGTGATGGCCTTCTCGTAGCCCTGCTTGAACAGCGTCGCGTTGTTGTCCGTCGGCGACCCGTTCAGCAGCGCCACCGGCCCGCTCTGCTGGCCGTTGTCCTGCATGCACTTGACGAGGCCCTCGCCGATCGCCGTGCCGACCTTCACGTTGTCGAACGACACGTAGTACGACGCGCCGCCGCCGAGCGTGAGCCGGTCGTAGTCGATCACCGGCACGCCCTGCTGCTTGGCCTTGTTGATCACGGCCGCCGCGCTCGGGCTGTCCAGGTTGACGATCAGCAGCACGTTCGCGCCGCCGTTGAGCATCTGGTCGGCGATCGTGGCGAACTTCGCCTTGTCGCCGTTGGCGTTCTGGATGTCGGACTCCACCCCGGCGGCCTGGAAGGCCTCGCCGAGGAACTTGCGGTCCGCGGTCTCCCATCGGGCCGACGACGCCGCGTCGGGCAGGATCACCCCGACCTTGGCCTGCGTCTCGCCGTTGCCGCCTTGAGCGCCGCCGCCGCCGGACGGCTCGTCGTCGCTGCCGCACGCCGCGACCCCCAGCGCGACGCTGGCGAACACCACGGAAATGAGCCGAGTGGCTCGGAACATCGATACCTCCTCCTGATGGAAGTCCGCGCAAGGCGCCCCTCGCGCCCGCGGTATGGCTCGGGAGCTTAACCGGGCTGCGGCGGCTCGTCGCCTTGGCTCGTGCCGCTCGTCGCGGATGCGCGAGCGCGCGCGCCGGAAGCGTCGCGGCTCGCCGCGCGCGGCCCGGCCGGTACGCTCCGCCCCCCATGACGCCGCTGCGCCTCGGCCTCCTCTCCACTGCCAACATCAACCGCGCGGTCCT
>DATMVH010000504.1:0-3779 GCA_035563395.1 Solirubrobacteraceae bacterium | reverse complement strand
CGGCGCGGCGGCCGCGGGCGCGGCCGGCGGCGAGGACGAGCAGCCGATCACCGGCGCGGCCCTGGAGGAGGCCTCGAGCGTGGCGCTCGGCGCGACCGGCGGCGGCGCCGTGACGGACACCGAGGCGGGCGACGAGGACGGCTACTACGAGGTCGAGGTGACGTTGGAGGACGGAAGCCAGACCGACGTGCACCTCGATCGCGACTTCAACCTCCTGGGGTCGAAGGCCGACAAGGAGTGACCGAAGCGCGCGGTCCGGCGGCGAGCGCCGCCGCGTCGGGGGCGGGAAGCGGCCGCGGCCGCTTCCCGCTCGCCCGTCATCGGCGGTGAGCGCGCCGGCGGAGGGCGACCGGTTCCTCGTGCCGGCGACCGCTCGTGCCGAGACCTCGCTTCACCCGGTGCCCGAGGACGTCACGGACGAGCAGGCGCTGTTCCTCGCCGACACGACATCCTCCGACGGGCTTCGAGATCGGCGTGCAGTACGGCGGCGTGAAGCCCGGCGACACCGTGGCCGTCGTCGGCGCCGGGCCGGTCGGGCTGTCGGCGATCACCGTGGTCTCCGGCGAGGGCGCCGGGCAGCAGGTCCGTGACCGCACCGAGGGCCGCGGCGTGCACGTCGCGATCGAGGCGGTCGGCGTTCGGGACACCTTCGACCTGTGCACGCGCATCGTGCGCGCCGGCGGGCGCGTCGCCACCATCGGCGTGCACGGCCCGCCCACGACGCCGGACCTCGAGGACCTCTGGATCGAGGACATCACGATCACGACCGGCCTCGTGAGCGGCTCGACGATCGCGGCGCCCCTACAACTCGTCCGCGACGGCCGCCTCAGGGAAGCGGCTGGGCGCCGCCGACGCCGGCCTCCGCCGCGCCCGACCACGACAGCGCGTAGCTCGGGTCGTCGAGGTCGCGCGCGAGCGTCGTCAGCCGCAGCGGCCGGAAGGTGTCGCACATCACCGCGAGCTCGCTCGTCTCCGTCGCACCGAGCGACTGCTCCACCAGGCCGGGCTGCGGCCCGTGCGGCAGCCCGGACGGGTGCAGCGTGATGCTCCCGATCTCCACCCCGCGGCGCGCCCCGTACTCGCCGTCGACGTAGTACATGACCTCCTCCGACTGCACGTTGGAGTGGTGGTAGGGGAGGGCGACGGCCTGCGGGTCCCAGTCCAGCTTGCGCGGGCAGAACGAGCAGATGACGAAGTTCTGGCCCTGGAAGGTCTGGTGCGCCGGCGGCGGCTGGTGCAGCCGCCCGGCCTTGGGCTCGAAGTCGAGGATGTTGAAGGTGTACGGGTAGACGTAGCCGTCCCAGCCGACGACGTCGAGCGGGTGGTAGTCGAGGACGAAGGCCTGCACGCCGCCGCGCACGCGCACCTTGAGGTCGTGGTCGCCGCGCTCGCGGTGCGTCCGGAGCCGCTCCGGGGGATGGAAGTCGCGCTGGGAGAACGGCGCGTGCTCGAGCAGCTGGCCGTAGCGGTTGCGGTAGCGGTTCGGCGTCTCGATCTCGCCGGGAGTGAAGAAGGTGAGCCACCGCTGCGGGGTGTCGAAGCGGAAGCGGTACGTCGTGCCGCGCGGGATGACGATGTAGTCCCAGCGCCGGTAGGGCAGCTCGCCGAACATCGTCTCGAGCACGCCCTCGCCCTCGTGCACGAAGACGACCTCGTCGCCCTCGCCGTTGCGGAAGAAGTAGCCCGCCTCGGCCTCCGGGACGCACACGCCGATCTCGACGTCCGCGTTGAACTGCAGCACGCGGCGACCGAGCACCGGGTCGCCCTGCGGCGCGAGCCCCATCGTGTGCGTGAGGCGGTGGACGTGGGCGTCCGGGACCCACTCCTCGCGCTCGAGCGGCGTGAAGGCGCCGACCTCGCTCACCCGGCACGGCGACCAGAGGTGGTAGAGGATCGACTCGTTGCCCGAGAAGCCCTCGAAGCCCATCACCTCCTCGACGAGCAGCGGCGCGGCGCCGTTCTCGCCCGCGCGCTCGGGGTCGCGGAACTGGACGTGGCGCTTGGCGGGCACGTGGCCCAGCTGGACGTAGCGCATCAGAGGTTCCCCCGCAGCGCCTGCTCGCGCTCGATCGCCTCGAACAGGGCCTTGAAGTTGCCCTCGCCGAAGGAGCGCGCGCCGTGGCGCTCGATGATCTCGAAGAACATGGTCGGCCGGTCGCCGACCGGCTTGGTGAACACCTGCAGCAGGTAGCCCTCGTCGTCGCGGTCGACGAGGATGCCGAGCCGCCGCAGGTCGGCGACGTCCTCGGCGATCTCCCCGACCCGGTCCGGGACGTCGTCGTAGTAGGAGTCCGGCGTGCGCAGGAACGCGATCCCGCGCCGGCGCATCTCCGCCACCGTGGCGACGATGTCGCGCGTGGCGAAGGCGATGTGCTGCGCGCCGGCGCCGCCGTAGAACTCGAGGTACTCGTCGATCTGCGACTTGCGCCGGCCCTCGGCCGGCTCGTTGATCGGGAACTTGATCCGCCCGTTGCCGCTCGCGACGACCTTGGACATGAGCGCGGAGTACTCCGTGGAGATCGCCTCGTCGGAGAAGTGCAGCATCTCCGTCATCCCGAACACGTCCTCGTAGAACTTCACCCACCGGTTCATGTGACCGAGCTCGACGTTGCCGACGATGTGGTCGATGGCGAGCAGGCCGCAGTCGCCGGCCGCGGGCGCGACCTCGCGGGTCGCGAAGCCGGGCAGGAAGGCGCCGCCGTAGGCGCCGCGCTCGACGAACGTGTGCAGCGTGTCGCCGTAGGCGGCGATCGTCGCCATCCGCACACCGCCGTGCTCGTCGGCGGCCTCCCACGGCGCGCGGACGCCCTGCGCGCCGCGCGCGACGGCCGTGTCGTAGGCGTGCTCGGCGTCGGGCACGGAGAGCGCGATCACCCGCACGCCGTCGCCGTGGCGGCGGTGGTGGTCGCCGATCTCGTGGTCCGGCCGCAGCGCCCCGGTGAGGACGAGCCGGATGCGGCCCTGCTCCAGCACGTGCGAGACGCGGTCGCGCACCCCGGTCTCCAGGCCCGCGTACGCGACCTCGGTGAAGCCGAGCGCGTTCACGTAGAAGTGGGCGGCCTGGGCGGCGTTGCCCACCCACAGCTCGACATGGTCGATGCCGTTCAGCGGCATGAGGTCCTCGCCGGCGGGGCGGGGCGCGGCGACGGGCTCCGTGGTCACGGTTTCAGCTCTCCTTCCCGGATGCGGCCGGTCGCGATTCATGATTGCGCCGTCGCGACCCGGCGCTCAAGCGTGATGTGTTGCGTGTCGCTAGCCTTGCACCCGCTCGTGGACGACATCGACCGGCAGATCGTTGCGCTCCTGCGGCAGGATGCGCGGCGCTCGTTCCAGAGCATCGGCCTGCGGGTCTCCTTGAGCGCTCCGGCGGTCAAGCGCCGCGTCGACCGGCTGGAGTCCGACGGCGTCATCAAGGGCTATACGGCGCGGGTCGACCCCGGGCGCTTCGGCTGGGAGACCCACGCCGTCGTGGCGCTCTACTGCGAGGGTCGCATGGCGGCCGCGGAGGTGCGGGCGGCGCTCGAGCACCACCCGGAGGTGGAGGCGGCGTACACCGTGGCGGGGGAGGCGAGCGCCATCGTCCTCGTCCGCGCGCGCGACACCGCGCACCTCGAGGCGGCGCTCGAGCGGATCCGCGACGAGCCCGGCGTGACGCGGACGCAGACCCAGATCGTCCTGTCGACGCTGTTCGAGCGCCCCTTCGAGGCGTGAGCCCCCGCCCGCGCCGCCGCGGCGGCGCGGGCGGGGGCTCACGCCTCGAAGGGGCGCTCGAACAGCGT
>DATMVH010000503.1:0-4184 GCA_035563395.1 Solirubrobacteraceae bacterium | reverse complement strand
CCCGGTCCCGGTCAGGTGCCCGTTGCGGGCGAGGATGGCGGCGATCTGGTGATCGGGATGATGGGCGGCGAGGCGCCGGATCAGCTCGACGGTGTCTTCGGGCAGCCGGCGGCGCTCGGGCCCGCGCGCGTTGAGCCGCACGGTCAGCGCGGTGCGCGCGCCGCCTTCCCACTACAGCTCGACGTCTCCTACGAGCCAGAGCTGCACGATCAACGGTGACAAACCCGGTCAGGGCACGGCCCGTGAAATCCATCGGTCGGGCCCGGCGACCCGCGAGCGCGTCAGCCGCGCCTTCGGGGCCGAGGCGCAGAATGAGCTGGTCGCCGCGAACGCCGCAAAACATGTGCCCCGCGACCATGAACGTCAGCCCGCCGAACATCCGTCGCTCGGTCACGTCCGGACGGCCCGCCAAGAGCTCTCGCACGCGGGCTGCGAGCGTCTCGTCGTAGGCCATCGCCGCTACTCCGGCAGTGTCCGCGGAAGCCCGAAGTAGGGAAACAGGCTCGTGTCCGGAAAGCCGGTGATCGCGGCGACGCGGTTGCCGCTCCGGCTCAGAACCATGAGACCGTAGGCGTGCGCGATCGGCGCCTGCGGGTCGCGCACGTAACAGCCGAAGGCGGGCTGGCCGTTGGCGCGCGTAGGGACGAGCCTGAACATCTCGAGGTGTCCGCCGGCGGGGACGGTGGAGAGGAAGCGAGCGATCGCCGCCGGGCCGTGGTACTCGAGCGGCTCCGGGGGCATTGTCAGTCGGGCATCGTCGGTGAGCAGTGAGACGACGCGCTCGATGTCGCCGCCCTCGAAGGCGTCGGTGAACTGCGCGACGAGCTCACGCTCCGCGGGAGAGCTCGGCAGCGGCGCCCGCTCGCGCGGGGCGGGGAGCTCGGCCTCAAGAGCCGTGCGAGCGCGGTGGAGGACGCTCATCACCGACGTCTCGCTCGTGCCGAGCATCTCCGCGACCTCCCGCGCGCGGAAGCCGAGCGCGTCGCGGAGCACGAGGACGGCGCGCTGGCGCGGCGGCAGCCGCTGGAGGCCGGCGACGAAGGCGAGCCCGATCGCCTCGCGTGTCTCGTAGCGTGCGCCCGGATCGGGGGTCTGATCGACAATGTCCTCGAGCAGCGCGTCGGGATAGGGCTCAAGCCAGACAGGCTCGCGAAGCCGGCTGGACTCCGGCGGCTGGGGCGCCTCGGGCGGCGGCTCGGGCAGCTGCGGGAGGCGATGGCGGCGATCGCGAAGCGCGTTCAGGCAACGGTTCGTGGCGATCCGGTAGAGCCAGGAGCGCAGCGAGGCACGACCCGCAAATCGACCAAGGCCGCGCCACGCTGCCAACAGAGTCTCCTGAACCAGGTCTTCGGCGTCCTGGACGGAGCCGACGATCCGGTAGCAGTGGACCTGAAGTTCGCGGCGGTAGGGGTCCACGAGTTCCGCGAAGGCCGCCTCGTCGCCGCGGCTCGCTCGCTCCAGCAGCGGGGCGGCCGTCTCTCGATCCGCCGCGTTCACTCCGTCGGGGCCTTCGAGTTCGCCGCTGCCATGGCCCGGCGGAGTTCCTCGGCGTCATAGATGAGCTCACCACGCACGATCTGCCCGTCCTTGACCTCGAGCAGCTCGGCGGAGGTCATCCGCCCGACTCCCGGAATCGCCATCTCCCAGTCGATGATCGAGCAGATCGTGTCCCCGTCGACAAACTGCGTGCGGACCTCGAAGCTGGTCAGGGCCTGGCCCGCCTCGCGTGCCATCGCCCGATAGCCCTCGGCGCTGTCGAAGCTCGCGACGGGACCGGTGAACTGGAAGTCGTCGGCAAGCGGGACATCGCCGAGATCGCCGTGCTTGGTCTGCCAGGCGTCGTAGTAGCGGGCGACAGCCTCCTGTGCGGTCATCTGGCTTCCTCCTCGGTCGGTTGGATGCCGTACCTACTCAGACACCCGCGCGCAAGAAAACCGTTCGCCACCGTGCTCACGAGGCAGCGCTCGGCCTCGATCGGCGACCCGCCCGCCCACCGCGCCTGAGGAACTCACGCTCCGCCTCGGTCGGCGCCAGCGCGGCCGCCAGCTCGTACTCGCGCGCCGCCTCCTCGGCCCGGCCGAGACGCTGCAACAGGTCCGCCCGCGCGGCGTGAAACGGCTGGTAACCCTCCAGATCGAGCTCGGCGACGAGCTCGAAGGCGGCGACCGGCCCGTCGAGCTCACCGACCGCGATCGCGCGATTGAGCGCGACGACCGGGGTCGGAGCCAGCTCGAGCAGACGGTCGTAAAGGGCGACGATCTGCTGCCAGTCGGTCTCCTCGAACGTTGTTGCGTCGGCATGGACGGCGTTGATCGCCGCCTGCAACTGATAGGGCCCGGGGTGGTTGCGGCGCAGGCAGCGGCGGACGATCGCCTGCCCCTCGTCGATCAAGGGCCGGTCCCAGAGCGCACGGTCCTGCTCGGCGAGCACCGCGAGCGAGCCGTTCGCGCGCAGCCGCGCGGGGCGACGGGACTCGGTCAGTAAGAGCAGCGCGAGCAGGCCGGCGACCTCGGGCTCGTCGCGCATCAGCGCGGAGAGGATCCGCGCGAGCCGGATCGCTTCAGCGCACAGGAGCGGCTCCTCGGGGCGGGCGAGGCCGGCGTTGTAGATCAGGTAGATCACCGCGAGAACCGGCGCGAGCCGGCTCGGCAGGTCGTGGTCGGCGGGGACGCGATACGGAATGCGGGCGGCCTTAATCTTGTTCTTTGCCCGAACGAGCCGCTTCGCCATCGTCGGCTCGGCGACAAGGAAGGCGCGCGCGACCTCCTCGGTCGAGAGGCCACCCAAGAGCCGCAGGGTCAGGGCGACCTGCGCTTCGCCGGAGAGCGCCGGATGACAACACGTAAAGATCAGCCGCAGCCGGTCGTCGTCCACCGGTCCCTCCTCTTCGGTCATGCCGACTTCCTCATCGCCCGGCGCGAGCAGCGCCAGCTCGGCCAGCAGCTCGCGCCCACGCGATTCGCGCCGCAGGCGGTCGATCGCCCGATTGCGCGCCGTGGTCGTGATCCATCCGCCCGGGTTGGGAGGCAGGCCGTCGGTGGGCCAGCGGCGCAGCGCGACCGCGAACGCGTCCTGAACCGCGTCCTCGGCGAGGTCGATGTCGCCGAGGACGCGGATTAGCGCCGCAACCGAGCGTCCCGACTGCTCGCGGAAGATCCGGCCGACCTGCGCCGGGTCGATGCCCGCCGGAGCGTCGAGGTCGCCCTCAGGCACCGCCGCCGGGCTCATCGGTGAAGCCGGCGAACGGGCGCACCTCGATCGGCCTGCCGATTGCCTCGCTCACCTTCGCCGCCCAGCCGAGCGCTGCGTCGAGATCCTGGGCGTCGATCATGTAGAAGCCGGCGAGGTGCTCCTTCGACTCAGCGAACGGGCCGTCGGTGGTGAGCGCGTCGCCGCCGGCGACCCGGACCACGGTTGCGGTCTCGGGCTCGTGCAGGCGGGCGGAGAAGACCCACGCCCCGCTTGCGCTCATCTCCTGCTCGATCGTCGCCAGCCGCTGGTACGTCTCGCGCATCTGCTCCTCGCTCATCGGCTCGCGCTGTTCGCCCTCGACCGTGTGAGTCGACAACAGGTACCTGGTCATGATCCTCCTCGGTGTCCTCGGCAGGCACTTCCCGCCCTCACCCGCACGACGAACGGATCTCGCCGAGATGGACACACCTGTATCGACAATGGCCCTCGGGCGAGCTCGACAACGCCGCGCAGCGGCAGCGATTCGACCCGGTCAACGCTACGCCCAGACGGGCCCACTTCGAACGCCCGCCGACCTTGAGCTATGCCCGAGTGTTGTGGACGGGCGTGAAGAAGAAGGCGGCGTACCTTCCCGGTTGCTGAAGACCGGCGCCGGCGATGGCCGGCAGGAAGGCACGCCATGGATGATGTTCGCAGGCTCCGGGTTGGGGAGGACGCGACCCGGGTCTCGCTGGACGATCTCGCTCGGGAGGGCGCGCGCCGGATGATCGCGGCGGCGTTGAAGGCGGAGGCCGACGAGTACGTCGCGTCGTTCGTCGACGAACTTGACGAGCACGGCAAGCGGCTGGTCGTGCGCAACGGCCACGCTCGCGAGCGGCGCGTGACAATCGGGTCGGGCACGGTGGCGATCCGGGCGCCGCGCGTCAACGACAAGCGCGTCGACGAGGAGACCGGCGAGCGCAAGCGGTTCAGCTCCGAGATCCTGCCCGCCT
>DATMVH010000502.1:0-4475 GCA_035563395.1 Solirubrobacteraceae bacterium | reverse complement strand
GCGCGAGCGCGGCGAGCACGGCGAGGACGACGAACGGGCGGCGCGCCGCCGCGCCGGCGAGGCGCTCGAAGCGGCCGGCCGCGCTCATCGCGGCCGCACGTGCGGGTAGAGCGTCGCCTGTCCGTCGAGGACGAACGGCGCCTGCGCCCGGCACGGCGGCGCCGGCCCTGTCCCCGTGTTGCCGAACGGGAAGCCGAAGCGCACGATCTCCGCGAAGAAGGTCTCGGCGAGCGGCGGCGGGGCGTCCGGCGCGGGCGGCTCGTTCGTCAGCACGGGGATCGCCGGCGAGCAGTGGCGGGTCTCCAGCGACGGGACGCCGAACGCCAGCCGGTCGGCGGCGCCCGGCGCCATGTACGGGTTCGGGCGGTTGGAGCCCACGCGGCGCGGATGGACGGCGAGGTTCTCCGGGCCGAGCGGATTCGTCGTGCGCAGGTAGTGGTAGAGCCGGCCGCCGGCGCTCGTCGTCGCCTGCGTCGCGGCGACCGCGTTGCCGAGGAAGGAGGTGAGCTCGCGCCGGTAGAGCGCGAGCCAGTCGAGCGTCGGGTTGAGCTGGCGGCCCAGCGGGTCGAACTGCGCCAGCAGCGGGCGCAGGTCCCCCAGGGTGCTCTCGAGCGCGGGGAAGCCGCGCTCCGAGGCCGTGACGAGCGGCCCCAGGGCGCGGAAGAAGGCGCGCAGGTCGGGCGCGACGGCGGTGAGGTCGCGCAGCGTCGGCGCGAGCTCGCGCGCCGCGGGGCGCAGCTGCCGCACGAGCGGGTCTGTGTCGCGCAGGAAGCGCGACAGGCGGCGCACGGTCACGCGCGACTCGTCCTCGAAGGCCGGCAGCGCCGTGACCGCCGCGGCGAGCGCGCGGTCGCGCGCGGCCGTCGCGCCGAACACCGTCTCGGCGTTCTCGATCAGCTCGCGCAGCTGGCCGTCGCGCTCCGTCAGGGCCTCGAAGACCACGCCGGTGTTCGCCACCACCCGCCGCAGCGCCGCGTCCTGCCGGCGCAGCACGTCGACGAGCCGGCCGGCGTCCTCCGCGAGCGGCTCGAGCTCGCCGAGCGCATCGTTGATGCTGCGCCCGTTGCGCGCGATCGCCTCGGCCTGGGTCTGCATCCAGGTCTGGAACGCCGCGCGCGTGCGGGGATCGAAGGTACGCAGGATCTCGTCGAGCTCGACGGTCTCGGACACCTGCCCGGCGGGCAGGCGCCCGCCCTCCTGAAGCGGCGGGGCGCCGGCGCTGCCCGGCGTCAGCTCCACGTAGGTCTCGCCGAGCAGCGTCTTCTGTCGCAGCATCGCCCGCGTGTCCGAGGGCAGCGGGGCGTACTTCGCGTCGAGCTGGAGCACCGCGCGCGAGCGGCCCGTGCTGGGCTCCGAGCCGATCTCCTTGACGCGGCCGACGGGCACGCCGGAAATCCGCACGTCGGCCTCCGTGGCGAGCTGGGACGCCTCCGCGAAGGTCACCGTGACCCGGTAGCCCTTCGGCTTGAACGGCACCGGGCCGCCGAAGGCGAGCCACAGGAACAGCAGCAGGCCGACGCACGACAGCGTGAACAGGACCATCGCGAGGATGCGCCCGACCGACGGCGCGTGTTTCTGCATCAGCACACCTCCTCGCGCCGCGGCGCGTCGAGGAGCTGGGTGAGCACGCCGAGCTGCGGGTTGCCCAGCACGACGTTCTCGAGGATCTGGAGCGTCTGGCAGCTCACGATCACCACGCCGCGGCGGACCGGCCCGTGGGCGTCCGCGTTGCTCAGCATGGTGTTCGTGAGGTGGTTGAGCCAGGAGAGCCAGAACAGGTAGCCCTCGTCCCGGCGGCCGGGCGGGTTGTAGGCCAGCGTGTCCAGCAGCGCGTTGACCACCCGGAGCGAGCGCGTGAGGTCCGGCGCGGCCGCGGACAGGTCGCGCGTCGCGGGCCGCAGCGCGCGCACGGTGGGCAGCGCCTCGCGCACGAACGGGCGGATCTCGTCGCGCAGAACCGGCGTCGTACGCTCGAGGAACGGCCGCGTGCGCCGCAGCGCCGGCCCGAGCCCCCGCGCCCCCGGCCGCAGCGCCTGCAGCGTCGGCCCGAGCTCGAGCGCGAACGTGTCGACCTTGCCCAGGGTCTCGCGCGTCGTCTGCAGGGTCCCCGGCAGCTTGCGCAGGATCTGGCGCAGCGCCGCGTCCTGGGAGGCGAGCGTGTCGAAGACCGCGTTCGAGCTCTGCACGAAGTTCGCGAGCTGCGTGTCGCGCCGGCCGAGCTCGTCCGTCAGCAGCGAGAAGTTGTGCACGACCCGGGCCAGGTTGCGCCGCCGCTCGGCGAGTCCCTCGTTGATCTCGCGCGCGTACTTCGCGGTCGGCTCCAGGCGCCGGATGGCCTGGGCGAGCTGCCGGCCCTTGGCCTCGGAGCCGAGGCCCTCGGCCCCGTCGTTGAGCAGCAGCAGCAGATAGTCGCGCGTGTCCGCGTCAAGCGCCGAGAGGATCTCGTCGAGGTTGACGTCGGGCAGCGTCTGCGAGACCGGGATCACCGACCCCTCCTCGAGCCGGCCGGCGGCCTTGGTGCCCGGCGTGAGCTCCGCGACCATGTCCTTGAGGCCCGTCCTGGGCCGCAGCAGGATCGACGCGTCCTTGTAGACCGTCGCGTAGCGCGGCTGGAGCTTCATGCCGATGATCGCCTTGCCGTCGCGCAGCTCGACCGACGCGATCTCGCCGACCTCGACGCCCGCCACGTTGACGGTCTGGCCCTGGCCCGGCGTGACGGCCTGCGCCGTCGACATCTCGGCCTCGATCAGGAAGACGTCCTCGCCGATCAGCGGCACCCAGGCCGGCAGCGCGAACCGCTGCTTGCCGAGGATCACGGTGGCCACCGCGGCGGCGATGACCAGCAGCCCGAGGATGGCCAGGAAGTCCGGCAGGTGCTTGCGGATCGCCGTCCTCACCCGGCCTTCTCCTGCGCCGGCGCCACGCCGCGCTTCTTGGCCGACCCGAACGGCTTGAGCTTGGCCCGCACGGCGTTGAGGTCGGCCTCCTTGCGCAGCTTCTCGCGCATCGACCGCACCTGCGCCGTCGCCCCGGGCGAGCCCGTCGGCAGGGACTTCGCCGCCGCGGGCCCGTTGACGTCGGCGATCCTCTGCCGGTGGCAGGGCGCCTCGGGCCTGTAGGGCGGGCGCCTGCCCGGATACGCCGGGCGGTTGCCGAGCGGCACCTCGGCGTTGTTGCCGAACAGCCGGCCCGTGCCGGCGTTCTGGCTGCCCAGCGACACCGCCTGCGAGCCGCCGCCGGTCTGGAAGCGCACGTACATCCCGTTGCCGTCGAAGTTCTGGCCCTCGCCGGCGATGCCCACGAGCGCGTAGAAGAACTCCTTGTAGTTCTCCTCGCCCGTCGTGAACTCGTCGTTGATCACCAGGTCGCCGGTCGGCAGCACGACGTCGCGCAGGCACTTGGCCGCCAGGTCGGCCTGCGGCAGCAGCTCCGTCGCGCGGTCGATCAGCCGCGCCAGGTCGGCGCTCGCGGGCGCGAGCTCCCCGGCCAGCCCGCCGAGCTCGTCCTCGCCGACGAGCGCGCGCGTCTGCTCGATCCACGGGAAGGCGGCGTCGATCGTGGCCGGCGTCTCGCGCACGCCGGGGCGGATCTCGGTCGCGAAGGCGCGCGTCGGCGGGAACGCCGCGTTGAGGGAGTCGAAGGCGGCGTTGGCGCTGCGCAGCGTCGGCGCGAGCTCGCGGATCGAGCGGCGCAGGTTCGTCGACTCGGTCGCGAACGTCGCCGTGGTCAGGTTGAGGTTGGTGATCAGGTCCCGGAGCTCGTTCTCGTAGCGCGCCAGCTCGTCGGCGGTGTCGGCCGTGCCGCGGATCAGCCGCGCCAGGTCGCGCCCGGGCTCAATCCCGAGCAGCGCCTCGAGCACCTGCGCCGTGGAGCGCTCGGCCGCGGGGATGTCGTCGAGCGCGTCGTTGAGCGACTCGGCGGCGGTCTGCCCGCGCGCGAGCGGCGAGGCGTCCTCGTCCTGCTCGGCCGTCGGCTCGGAGTTGAGCGTCGCGTCGAGGCCCTCGAGCAGACCCTTGAGGTCCTCGCGCGAGTCGCTCTGCAGCGAGGTCAGGACCTCGTCGAGCTGCACCGGCGTCGCCGTCTGCGTGATCCTGATCGTGTCGCCCGAGTCGAGCACCGGCGAGGCCGGCGTCCCGGGCTTGAGGTCCACGAAGAAGTTGCCCTCGAGGAAGATGCGCGGCCGGATCTTCGCCGTCGCGTCCTCGTGCAGCGGCAGCGCGGCGTCCTCGAGCTCCATGACGAGCACCGCCGCGTCCGAGCCCTCCAGGCCCTCGACGGCCTTGACCTTGCCGACCTCGACGCCCGCGATGCGGACGGGCGAGTTGGGCCGGATCGCGTTCGCCGACTCGAACTGCGCCCGGACCTCGAAGCCGCGCGTGAACGGGACGTCCTTGGTGAAGCCGAAGAACATGAGCACGGCCCCCGCGATCACCGCCACCAGGCCGATGAAGGCGTCCGACCGGCGGGGCCTCCTG